>JAQGLH010000335.1 GCA_028293005.1 Alphaproteobacteria bacterium | reverse complement strand
CCTGCGCCCGCGGTAGGGTGAAGTAGAATGAGGCCCCACCGGACGGATTGTCCTCGGCCCAGATGCGGCCGTGATGCTCCTCGATGATCGTCCGGCAGATCGAGAGGCCCAGGCCCATTCCCTTTTGCTTGGTGCTGGCAAGCGAGGCGAAGAGCCGTTGCTTGACCTCCTCGTCGAGCCCGGGACCGGCGTCGCTGACACGCACCAGCGCTTCGTCGCCTGCCGCTCGCCGCACTGCGATCTCGACCGGGCTGTTGCATCCCGCCGCCGCCATCGCCTCGGTGCCGTTGCGGATGAGGTTGAGCAGCACCTGCTCGATCTGCACGCGATCGATCAGCACCCGATCGGCATCGGCGGCAACATCGGCGACGATCGCGACCTCGTCGCCGGATCTGGCCGAGCTGAGGCTGATCGCCTCGGCGATCACGGCGGAGAGTCGTTCGGGCTTCCTCTGCACGATGCCCTGCTCGACATGCTCGCGAAGCCGGCGGACGACATCGGCGGCATAGCGCGCGCTTTTCTCCGCTCCGGAGATTGCGCTCATCACCGGCTCGTCCGCCTCGGCGCGCTGGACCAGCGAGCGCCTGATGCCGCGCAAGAAATTGGATACCGCCGTCAGCGGCTGATTGAGCTCATGGGCGAGCGTCGACGCGATCGCGCCCATCGCGCTGAGGCGGGATAGATGGGCGATTTCCGCCTGGACCTGCTTGAGCTCCTGCCGCGAATGGACACGCTCGGTGATATCCTGGTTGAGCCCGACGAAGCGACGCGGCTTGCCGTCGTGATCGAGCACGGCCTTGCCGAGCCCGAGCACCCATCGCTCGCCACCATCGGCGGAGAACGTCCGGTCGCGCATTTCATAGGTGCCGCCGGACTCGATCGCGCGGATCATTACCGCGAGCGCCTGTTGCGCATCGTCAGGGTCGAGCGAGGCGCGCCATTCCTCCTCGCTCAACAGGTTCGGCCCGTCCGGCCGCAGGCCGTGCAGCTCCAGGCTGCGGCTGCAAAGGCGGACTTGCCGGGTCACGAGGTCCAGATCCCAGGTTCCGGCGCCGGCGTTCTTCTGCGCCAGGGCAAGACGCTGGAACGCTTCCTGCGCCCGTTCTTCCTCCTGCTTGCGGGCGGTGACATCGGACGCGCAGCCGACCATGCGGGTCGGCGCCCCGGACGCGGGATCGCGTGCGACGATGCGTCCGCGATCGAAATTCCAGCACCAGCTCCCGTCCCCCCGCCGAAGCCGATACTCGCAGGAATAAAATTCGGTACGGCCCTCGACGTGGTCCGCGAGCCTGGCCGTCATGCGCGGCCAATCGTCGGGATGGACCATCTCGCGCACGGTGTCGAAACGGCCGGGCAGGACATCCGGCTGATAGCCGAGCTGCTCGAGGAAGCGTGCCGACATGGCGATGTCGCCGGTCTCGATGTTCCAGTCCCAGGCCCCGTCACCGGACGAGTCGAGCGCGAGCAGCAAGGCTTCCTCGCTCAAGCGGAGCGAGGCGTTGACCCGCCGTGCCGACGTGACGTCGCGGAAGAAGACCTGGAGTCCCGGCGTCCCGGAACGGGCGTTGACCTCGAACCAGGCCTCGAGGTCCGGGCTATAGAATTCGAAGCGCGTGGGCTGCCCATCCGCAGCCGTGCGATGAAAATTGTCCCAGACCTTGGTGCCCGTGGAGAGCGGGAATGCTTCCCAGACGACCTGCCCGATCAGGTCGCCGCCACGTGCGAGCGCGGCGGTCGCATTCTTGTTCAAATAGGCGAAGCGCCAATCGCGATCGAGCAGGAAGGCGCCATCGAGCGTGCCCTCGAGCACGTCGAGCAACGGCGGCGGCACCTCGATCATCGGCTTCTGGCGCGCCGGCCCTTTGTTGTGGGCGATCGATCGGACCGGCTCGGTCGGGCGCCCCTGGTCGTTTTCCTCGTCGAGAGGCAACAGATCGGCGTCGATGGCGATGCGGACGGCCTCCGAAAGGCTGGCCACGCCGAGGTCGTTCATCATGTTGGCGCGGTGCATCTCGACCGTTCTCGGGCTGAGGCCGAGGCGCCGTGCGATGCCTTTGTTGCTGAGGCCCGCGAGCAAACCGCGAAGGATCTGGCGCTCGCGCGGCGACAGAAGGTCGAGCTTCGCCGCGGCCGCGGAGCTGACCGTGCGCTTGTCGCGCCGCACCGCGTCGGCCTCGAGCGCGCGCTCGATCACCGCCACGAGATGACGCTCCTGATAGGGCTTTTCTATGAAGTCCACCGCTCCGAGCTTCATCGCCTGGACGGCAACCGCAAGATCGCCATGACCGCTCATCATCACGACAGGGAGCGATACGCCGCGCTTGGTGAGCTCGGCCATCACCTCGGTGCCGCCCGGCCCCGGCATCCGCAGATCGAGCAGGATGCAGCCTGGCCCCAGACTGGTCTGCGACAGCAATTCCTCGCCGCTTGAATAGATCTGCGTGACGTAGCCTTGGGTGGTCAAAAGGTAGCTGGTCGCCGCGCGCACCAGCGCGTCGTCGTCGACAATATGAATAACCGGGGACACGGTAAATCTCGCCTTAAGTAGCGGTAATCGTTCGATAGAACGCAAGGGCGCCCATATCAGAACAAGGGCTCCCGTATCAACCCGGTATTGATCGAAGTTAAACCGTCGATCCTAGAATCGGACCGTGACGCCGATCACGTCGGCGTAAGCGCCGGCCGGGACATTCTGCCGGGCGGGGATGCGGCCATAGACGGTGATGTCCGCTTGCGTGCCGGCCGCGCCGACGGTCGTCCCGGTGCCGGAACCGTCGCCCCAGGGTGTGAGGTAGGTCGGGTCGGTATAAAGATTGTAGAGCAATCGATTCGCGCCGCCTTGCATTTCGCGCGCTGCGACGGTGCCGTTGCCCGGGGTGAGGGTGATCACGTAATCGGCCGGCGCATCGCAATGCACGAGCACTCTACCCGTACCGTCGACCGAGCCGCTCGCGAGCGTATCGTAAGCGCCGAACACCACCGGCTCGGTTCCAGCCGAACAGCTTTGTGCGGCCGCGGGAGATGCGCACCCTCCGGCAAGCGACACGAACGCAAGCAGCACCGCCGCCCAATTGATGATCGACGTGGCTCGGGTCATTGCGACTCGGGTCATTGCCGCGAACCCCATTGCGATACGCCCTGGCCCACAGCAGCGCAGACCTGGACGCCGAGATCGGGCTGCGGATCGGTGCTCGGCGGAACGTCGAGGGTGAAACGGCAGCGTCCGCCCGGCCAGCTCGCCTCAACGACCTTGCTCGTCGAAAGACCCGCCAGGAAGACTTCACCACCGGGAGCGGCGATGAAGTCCGCGCCGCCGACGCGCAAGGTCGCTCCTGCCGGAATCATCTGGTCGTTCGCGAGCCTGACGCGCAGCAGGGCGCCGCGGCTTTGCCTGGCCTGGAAATCGACCGGCACACCGGCGCGCGCATAGGGCCTGATCATCCGCTCGCCCCCGGTCACATTGGTATCGAGCGGCAGGTCAGCCAATTCGATGCGAATCATGTTCTTCTCATAAGGGCGCAGGCGCGGCACGATCGCACGGCCCTTCTTGTTGGTCCGTCCCACCAGCCGGTTGTCGACATAGACGCGGACGTTCTCATAGCTGCCGACCTGGACCGTCGCAAAACCTTGCGAGAGCCGGCGCGAGGCGAAGACTTCGCCGCCGACCGAGCCGATCCCGCCCGCGATGCTGACGCGCGCGCCGAGCTTGTTGTCGACGTAGGACAGTTCGGCGCCATATTCACCGAGCGAGCCCTGGACGTTCAAACGGCCGTCGAGTCGCTCGTAGCGACCAGCCGTGCCGGACACGGCGTAGCTCCAGCCCTGGTCGGACGCGGCATTGCGTTGCAGTGCTGCCGTGACCAGCGAACCAGCATTGTCCTGACGGACGCCGAGGCTGGCGCTCGTCCGGCCGCCGAGCGGCGCGATCAGGGACAGCTCGAGCTGGGTTTCATGGATTGTGCGAAAGCTCTGGCGGGCGGCGAGGCGCATGCTGCCGAGCCTGCCGAGACGGACCGATGCGTTGGCGCCGAGGAATTCGGCGTTGGGGTCGTCGCCTCGCGCTTTGTAGCGCAAGTAGGAGGCGCCAATCGAACCGAAGCTGGTCGGCAGGCCGAGCGAGGCTTGCGCCGTGAGCGCCGGCGGTGGCCCATAGCTGTCGGGCTGGCGATAGCCCGCGCTGGCGAATTCGGCCGAGGCGCTGAGCGACAGCCAGGGAGTGCGCCGTTCGAAATGGGCCGCGACGGTCGCGCCGCCGCCGCTGCTCGACCGGCTTGTGGCGGCCGAAACGCCCACGAGCCCGACGCCTCGAAGCGAGAGATCGGCGGCGATCCCCGCCAATTGCACCGATGCGCCGGCTTCGGCATGCGCTTCGACAGTGACCGTGTCGGTCAGCCCGACGCGATGGGTCGCCGATGCGATGAATTCGCCGTAGGAAAAGCTGCTCCTGCCATAGTCGCGGCGAAGGAAGCCGATCTCATAACTGTAATCGTGCAGCCCCGCGCGGAGCAGGCTGGGGGCGGCGTAATATTTTTGGGTGATGACATTCTGCCGCCCGAGCGTGTCGCGCACCACCAGCTGCACCTCGCCGCCGCCGGTGACGATCGGCGTATCCTGGATGGTGAAGGGGCCGGGCGCGATCGTCCGGCTGCCGACCAAAGCGTCGTTGACGTAGAGTTCGATCACGGACGGCAAAGCCGCGCTGCCCGAAAGGCTCGGTGTCGGCAGGGTGACGTAGCCCGGCTGAACCGCAAAATTGCGCGACAGCTGGATACCGCCGAAATGCAGCGGGCCGCCACCGACACCGCCGCGGCTGATGGCATCGCCGACGCGCAGCGATCGCATTCCATCCGGATCGTCCGCGGTCCAGCTGCTGTCGAGGCGTCTGAACCGGGCGCCTCGCTGCGACCAGGACGCGATCGCATTCGTCTGCACGAACGACGCGCCGGAGAAGAAGCCAAGCTCGAACCCGCCGTTGAGCGAAGCGTGGTTTTGGACGACCTCCCCGATCACGTCGTAATTGAGCAGGAAGCCGGTTCCTGCCGGAGTCATCGGACCAGGATCGGACGACCCGTAGCTGAGCTTGGTGCGGTCGAGCTTCGCGGCGGGCAGGCTCAGATCGAGCTGCTGGCCGGTTTCGTCGTAAACGGCGGCGATCGCGCCCAAGCCGTCCTGGCTGATATAGGTTTCGTCCTCGATCTGCTCGAGCGGCGCTCCTTCGGTCTCGACGCGCCGTTCGGCGAGCGCCGCCGCCGGCAAGTGGAACCTGCCCTGCGCGTCGCGCTGGACGATCATCGGCGCACCGGCCGGCGTGCCGTTGATGCTGACCAGCAGGACCAAAGGAGTCGTGCCCGCGGGCGCGGCCGCCACGGCGGCGGCCGCGAGCAGGCTAAGGCCGCTCCACAACGACCGGGCTCCGCTGCTCGCCTTGCGGGCTCCGGACGACGAGCTGCGCGACTTGCCCGTCGATGCGGCCAAGATTCCAGCGCCGCGCGCTCGCCGGGAGCACGACGCCCATGGCAGTCGTACCGCCGAGGCGGTGGCTCGCCGCATCCTGCGCCTCGATGCCAACGACCTTCGAGTGAAGCGCACCGGAGTTGTGCGCCTCGACCCACATGTTGCCCGCCGGGTCACGCCGTGCCGTCCAGTCCAGCGCCGGCTTGGCATCCTTCGAAGCGACGACATAGAATGGCAGGTCGAGCTTCAACGCGACCTTGATGCCGGTGCCCGGTGCGTGGGGACCGGGGATTTCGTCGATCAGCACGCGATAGGCGGCGCCGGGCACGCGCTTTCGCAGCCCAAGCCTGATCAACTGCCTGGCGCCCGGTTGAAGCGTGAAGATCGGTGGCGACGCGATCACGTCCCTCGTCGGTTGAGCGACGTCCCGGCCGTCTTGCTGGGTCCACCGCCTCAGGCTGACGCGGACGGCGACGGGCGCACGATCGGCATTGTCGATGCGAATTTCGGTCCCAGCCTGGCCAGGCGCCAACTCGACATTCACCGGCGACACCGCGAAAGAGCCGGCGAGAGCCGGTGCGGCACCCAGCAACGCGGCGAGGATCATGGGGGTGGCCGCAATGCGGCCACCCCCGACATGGAACAGCATCCTTGTCATGGGATCAGTAAGTCACCGTCACATTGACCGTGTCCGCATAGTCGCCGGCGGGAAGTCCGGTTTGACCCGCGGCGATCTGGCCATAGACGGTCTTCGTCTGGGCAGAGCCGCTGCCGGTCGCGGTGATCAGAGCTGTGGTGCCGCCAACCCCATCGCCCCAGATTGCGGTGCGGGCGTTGTCGGTAAACAGCTGGTAGCCCAGCTTGTTGGCGCCGGCGGCCATCTTGCGCGTGGCAAGCGTGGCACCAGTATCGGCGCCGGCGTCGGCAGCCGCGGACCAGGCGGTGCCATTGGTGCAGGTGACGCTGATGCTGCCGGTCCCGTCGACGTTCTGGCCGCTCGTCACATCGACGTCGCCGAAGTCGAGCAGGCCGGTGGAAACGACGCAATTGGCCGTTACAGTGGCGTTGACGTCGAGGGTCGACGTCGCCTCGGTCGCGAAAGCGGGTGCAGCGGCGGATGCGAGAATGGCACCGGCCGCGGCGGCGCGGTAAAAACGGTTGATCATGGAATAGTCCCCTTGGGCTCATGGTTGACATGCCAGCGGCAACCAGCCAGTTCGATTGGTGGAGGCTGCCGCTGACGTGCCCGCTATGTCCCTCTAGAATTTAGGAATGGCGGACGACGAGCTAGGTGAATCCGCTGTGGGGATATTACGGCATGCGCCGGTAGCCATGACCCGGCGATCTTGCGCTGAGCCGCTGCCCTGCCTTAAGCGCCGCTTTCCGGTCCTATAGTTAAGGTCTCCGCCGTGCTCAGCCTCAGCTTCATCCGCGACCAGCGTGCGCTCGTCCAAAAGGCGATCGACGACAAGAATGTGAAGCTCGATCTCGACGCCCTGCTGAGCCTCGACGCCGAGGTGCGCGAACTGAAAAGCCGGACCGACGAGCTTCGCCGCCAGCGCAACGAGATCAGCGACGGCTTCAAGAGCGCCGGTCCCGCCGATCGGCCGGCGCTCGGCGCGAAGGCCAAGGCGATCGGCGCAGAGATCGCGGCGGTCGAAGGCGAGCTTGGCGGCAAGACCGCCGCGCTCGACTCTCTGCTGCTGCGCGTGCCCGGCATTCCGTGGGAAGGCGCTCCGGTCGGCCCCGACGAAAGCGCGAACACAGTCGTACGCCAAGAAGGCGAGATCCCGCGCTTCGGCTTCGAGCCGCGCGACCATGTCGCGCTGATCGAGATGAACGACTGGGCGGATCTCTCGCGGATCGCCAAGGTATCGGGATCGCGCACTTATTGCCTGAAGGGCCGGCTGGCGATGCTCGAGCAGGCGCTGATGCTGTGGGCGCAGCAGCGGCTCGCCGGGGAGGACTTCACCTTGATGACGGTGCCCGCGCTTGCGCGGCCGAGCGCTTTCTACGCCACCGGCCATTTTCCCGGGCATGAGGAAGAGGCCTATGAGATCCCGAAGGACGAGCTTTATCTGGCCGGCACCGGCGAGATCGCGCTGACCAGCCTGCACAGCGGCGAAATCCTCGAGGCCGACCAGCTGCCGATCCTCTACGCCGGCTATTCGCCCTGCTTCCGCCGGGAGGCGGGAAGCGCCGGCCGTGACGTGCGCGGGCTGCTGCGCGTCCACCAGTTCTACAAGCTCGAGCAATATGTGATCTGCGCCGACGACGAGGCGGAATCGGCGCGTTGGCACGAGCGCCTGCTCGGAAATGCCGAAGGCCTGCTCAAGGATCTCGGGATCCCCTATCAGGTCGTCGAAACCTCGACCGGCGACATGGGGCTCGGCAAATATCGGATGAACGACATCGAAAGCTGGGTGCCGAGCCTCGGCAAATATCGCGAGACGCACAGCTGCTCGACATTGCACGATTGGCAGGCGCGGCGCGCGAACCTTCGCTGGCGCGACGGCGAGCGCAAGGTGCGCTTCGTACACACGCTCAACAATACCGCGCTGGCGAGCCCGCGCATCCTCGTGCCCTTGCTCGAAAATCATCAGACCGCGGACGGACGGGTGCGCCTGCCCGAAGCGCTTCAGCCCTTGATGGGCGGAGAATTTCTCTAGGCCGCCGCCGATGAGCGCTGACCACCTCCCGCCGCCACGGCATCTGCTTTGGAGGGAAGCGCTTTCGATCTTCGGCCGCTGTTGGCGAGGTATCGGGCGGCTCGGCGAACGCGGACCCGATCAGGGCACGCCGTTGATGGTGATCCCGGGCTTCTTCGCGAGCGACCGCACGACCTTGGGGCTGCAGCGCGGCCTGGCGAAGGCCGGTTATCGGGTGACCGGTTGGGGCATGGGACTGAACCGCGGGGTCACGCCGCACACGCTCGACGACATCATCGCGCGCCTCGAGCGTTTCGCGCGCGACCGGAAGGCCGTGCTGGTCGGCTGGAGCCTCGGTGGCGTGTTCGCGCGCGAGATCGCCAAGCTTCGGCCCGATCTGGTGGAAAAGGTGTTCACCCTCGGCTCGCCTTTTTCCGGCGATCCGCGCGCGAACAACGCATGGCGCCTGTACGAGCGTGTCGCCGGCCATCCCGTCGACCGGCCGCCGATCAAGGCCGACACGGCGATCAAGCCGCCGGTGCCGACGATCGCCATGTGGTCACGGCGCGACGGCATGGTCGCGCCCGCGAGCGCGCGCGGCCTGCCGCCCGAAAGCGACGCGCAGATCGAGATCGACTGCGGCCACATGGGCTTTGCGTGCAGCGGCCGGGCGATCCGGCAGATCGTCGCGGCGGTGCGGAAATTCGATGCGGCGAACGCAGGGGGGGAGGGCGAGCGGGCGAGGCGTCAGCCCATCTGCGTCAGCACGAAGGCATAGGATTCGGCTTCCTCGTGCAGCGAGTCCCAGCGGCCAGACTTGCCGCCGTGGCCGGCGCCCATGTTGATCTTCAGCAAAAGGAGATTGTCGTCCTGCTTGGTCGCGCGCAGCCGCGCCGCCCATTTGGCGGGTTCCCAATAGGTCACGCGCGGATCGTGGAGGCCGCCGGTGATCAGCATCGGCGGATAGGCCTGCGGCTTGACGTTGTCATAAGGCGAATAGCCGCGGATCGTCTCGAACGCCGCTTTGTCGGTGATCGGATTGCCCCATTCGGGCCATTCGCCCGGGGTCAGCGGCAGGCTCTCGTCGAGCATCGTGTTGAGAACGTCGACAAACGGAACGTCCGCCACCACCGCGCCCCACAAATGGGGATTGCTGTTGGCGACCGCGCCCATCAATTCGCCGCCCGCCGACCCGCCGCGGATCGCGATATTGCCGGCGGCCGCGAAGCCGGCGGCGATCAGCCCCTGCGCGACATCGACGAAATCGTTGAAGGTGTTGGTGCGCTTGGCGAGCTTGCCGTCGAGATACCAGCCGTAGCCGAGATCGTCGCCGCCGCGGATATGCGCGATCGCGAAGGCGTAGCCGCGATCGAGCAGGCTGAGCCGCGCGGACGAGAAGCTCGGCGGAATCGCGAGGCCGTAGGCGCCATAGCCGTAGAGAAACAATCTGCCGCTGCCGTCCTTCGGGAAATCGCGGCGATAGACGATCGAGACCGGCACCTGGCGACCGTCGCGCGCCGGCAGCAGCAGCCGCTCGGTAGCGTAGCGGCCGGAATCGTAGCCCGACGGGATCTCGACGACCTTGAGCGTCTCGAGCCGATCCTCGGCGGGATGATAATCGTAGACGGTGGCCGG
>JAQGLH010000324.1 GCA_028293005.1 Alphaproteobacteria bacterium | reverse complement strand
AGCAAGTATATCGCGCCCGAAGCGTTGTTCTGGTTCCGCTGGGCGGCGGTCGCGAAGCTGCTCACCGGCATCGTCGTCGCCGAAACCGGTGCGGAGCGCTATCTCGTCGCCGCGCTGACCTTCTCGGAAGGCTATCGGGTGATCGGCCTCGGCATGTGGCTCGGCATCATCATGGCCGCGAATGTCTGGTTCGTGATCTGGCCGAACCAGCAAAAGGCGCTGGGACTGAAGCCCGCCGAGGATGACGTCAAGGCGAAGGCGGCCCGCACCGCGATGCTGGCCTCGCGCACCAATCTCGTGCTGTCGATTCCGATGCTCTATTGCATGGTGACGCAATTCTATCTGCCGCAATAACGATCCTAATCGACAAACCAGGCCGGCCTCCACAAAGTGGGGGGCCGGCCTTTTTATTCGTGCGGCGATCCGAGCCCCACCGTCCGCGTCCTGACCCGCGCCACTCTGTGATGCGCCGCGAGGAAAAGCGTGCCGCCGTCCTCGCCGAACGTGCAGTTGGCGATCGCGGTGCCGACGCTGATCTGGCCGAGCATGATACCGTCGGGCGCGAAGATGATGATGCCGCCGGGCCCGGTGGCGAAGAGATTTCCGGCAGCATCAATCGCCATGCCATCGGGCAGGCCCGGCCGGCGCTCGGGATCGACCGACGCGGTCATGTCGGCAAAGACCCTGCGGCTCACCACGCCGCCGCGCCGGTCGAGCTGATAGGCGAGCCAGATTGCCCGACGGGGATCGGAGCAGGCGACATAGAGGGTGCGCTCGTCGGGCGAGAGGATGATGCCGTTGGGAAAGCTGACGCCTTCGTCTAGCAAGGCAATTCCGCCGTCGGGATCGATCCGGTAGACGCCGTTGAACGGCAGCTCCTTGAGCGGCGATTCATTCAGACCGGCGAGTCCGTAGGGCGGATCGGTGAAATAGATGGTGCCGTCGCTCGCCCGGACCAGATCGTTGGGCGAGTTGAGACGCTTGCCCCGGTAATGGCTCGCGAGGAAGCTTTTCTGCCTGGTCTCCAGATCGAGCCGTGCGATCGCGCGATTGCCGTGGTCGGCGAGAAGGATGCTGTTGCCGGGGCCACGGATCAGGCCGTTGGCGCCGGGCTCGCGAAAGCCGGACGGATCGGGTCCGTCATAGCCTGACGGATCGAGGAAGACCGAAACGCCATCGTTTTCGGACCAGCGATAGATGCGGTTTTCGGGGACGTCGCTGAACAAGAGGGCGCGGTCCTCGTCGATCCACACCGGGCCTTCGGTCCAGGTGAATCCTTCGGCGACAATCTCGATCCGCGCATCGGGATCGATCAGCGCGTCGAGCCCAGGCGCGAGGCGCCGGATTTGCCCGAAGGTCGGCGTGGGAGGGGCGTCACTGCTCAAGCCGGCACCTGTTCGTAGCGGTTCCCCCCACAACGCGAGCGGATGACTTCGAGCGCAACCTTGCGGTCAGGATGCGCCGAGATAGGAGGCGAGGCGCAGCAGATCGGCGAAGATGCCGGCGGCGGTAACTTCGGGTCCGGCACCGGGGCCTTGCACGATCAATGGATTGGGCGTGTAGCGCCGGGTCTCGAACTGGACGAGGTTGTCGGTCAGGTTGAGCCGCGCCAGCGCGTGCGTAGCAGGCACGCTGCGCAGCCTTACGCTCGCCCTCCCGTCGCGCTCGATCGAGCCGATGAAGCGGAGCCGTTCGCCACGGGCGCGCGCTTCCTCGAACGACGCCGCGATCGTCTGGTCGTGATCGCGCAACGCGGTCAGGAAATCGTCGACGCTGCCTTGCTCGAGCCCCGGCGGAACCAGCCCCTCCAAGGCGATGTCGCCAAGCTCGGTACGCAGACCCATCTCGCGCGCGAGAATGACGACCTTGCGCGCGACGTCCATGCCCGAAAGATCGTCGCGCGGATCGGGCTCGGTGAAGCCGCGGCTGCGCGCCTCCGCGACGACTTCCGAGAACGGCCGGACCCCGTCGTAGGAGTTGAACAGATAAGAGAGGGTGCCCGAGAGCACGCCCTCGATGCGGATCACCTCGTCCCCGGTCTGCGTCAGATCGCGCAGAGTCTGGATGATCGGCAGGCCGGCGCCAACCGTGGTCTCGTAGAGATAGTGGGCGCTGCTTTCGCGGCTCGCGCGGCGCAGCTCGTCATAATAAGCGATGTCGCTCGACCCGGCTTTCTTGTTCGGCGTGACGACGTGGATGCCGCGCCGCAGCCAGCCGACGTAACGATGCGCAAGATCCTCGCTCGAGGTGCAATCAACGATCACGGTGTGCGGCAGGGCGTCGGTCTGGACGTGGTCGAGGAAGTCGTCGACGTCGAACGGCGGCGCATCCTTCAACTGGCCGCGCCAGCCGGAAAGATCGATCCGGCGCTCGTCGAGCCGCATCGTACGCGATGTGGCGACGCCGCGGACGCGGAGGTCGACGCCGAGCTCCTCGCGGATCGCAGCGACGCGGTCCGCGAGCTGATCGAGCAGCACGCTGCCGACCGTGCCGGTGCCGATCAGGCCGACCGAGATGCTCTGCGGCGAGAGATAGAGGCCGGAATGGGCGGCGCGCAAAGCGCGCTTGCTCTCGGAGCCGCTCACCACGACCGAGATGTTGCGCTCCGACGAACCTTGGGCGATCGCGCGGATGTTGATGCCGGCCTTGCCCAGCGAGCCGAAGAAGCGTGCGGCGACGCCCGGATGGCCGGCCATGCCGTCGCCGACCAGCGCGAGCAAGGTGCAGTCGGGATCGACCTCGATCGTCTGGATCTGGCCCTGGTGGCGCTCGGCGAAAAAGGCGTCTTCGATTACCTGGCGGACACGGCCGGCATCCTGCTCGGGCACAACGACGCAGATCGAGTGCTGCGAGCTGCCCTGTGAGACCATCAACGCCGACACCTCGGCCTCGCGCAGCGCGGCGAACAATCGATTGGTCATGCCCGGGATGGTGACGAGGCCCGTGCCTTCGACGTTGACCAGCGCGACGCGTTCCACCGTCGAGAGGCCTTTGACCATCTGGCTCGAGCCGGTGATGTGAATGCGCGTCCCCGGCGCCGCGGGGTTGAAGCTGTTGCGGATAAAGATCGGGATCGAGCGCTCGACGGCGGGACCCATCGTCGCGGGGTGGATCAGCTTGGCACCGAAATAAGCCAGCTCGCTCGCTTCCTGATAGGAAAGCGCCTCGAGCACGACCGCGTCGGAGACGAGCCGCGGATCGGCGCTCATCACGCCATCGACGTCGGTCCAGATATGGATTTCCTGGGCGTCGAGCAAAGCAGCAAAGATCGATGCAGAATAGTCGCTGCCGTTGCGTCCGAGCGTCGCCGGAACGCCATCAGCGGTCGCGGCGACGAAGCCGGTCACGACCAGCACGTCGCCTTGCGCCGGGCCTTGTGCGGCATGCGCCGCGTTCCAGGCGGCGAGCCGTTCGCGCGAGCGTTTCCAGTCGATGCTCGGTGACGCGCGCGAGCGGCCCGGCTCGACGACCAGCACCTCGCGCGCATCCATCGCGGTTGCGGCAAGGCCGCGTCCGGCGAGCGTCGCCGCCAGAATTTCGGCAGCCCAGACCTCGCCCTGGCCCATCACCATATCGAAGGTGCCGCGGCTCCCGTCGCGCAGAATCCAGGCTGCGCGCAGAACCTCGTTGAGATCCTCGATGTCGCGCTCGATCTTCTCGATCAGCGCCGCGGCCGCTTCGGCCGGGACGATCGCCTCGACCACGGCGACATGGCGGCCGTGCAGCGCCGCCAGAATCTCGCGATAAGCCGGATCGCGCCGGGCCGCAGCCTCGACGGCGCGGGCGAGGTCATCGGTCACGCCGCTCATTGCCGAGGCGATCACCGCACGCGGCGGGGGTGCGGCGACGACGATCTCGGCGACGCGGCTGAAATGCTCTGCCGTGCGGAGGCTCGATCCGCCAAATTTATGGATATTCATTCGTGTCCTTAAGCCCCCGTCAAGGCGAAGGAGCAAGCCGTCCGTCACGGCCGCTCCTTCATCCTTGCCCCTGCGCCCGTTTCGCGGTCCTTAGCCGATCGCCCAGGCAAAAAGCCAATCGCCGCGTGACAATCTCTACACCGCGACCTCTACACCGCGGCCCGACTGTGGACCGGCGAGCGGTCGCGCTTGACGATCAGCTTGTTGAGCGCATTCACATAAGCTCGTGCGCTCGCGACCATCGTATCCTGGTGCGCGCCGCGGCCTCGCGTCGTCCGCCCGTCCTCGGAGAGGAGAACCGAGACCTCCGCCTGCGCATCGGTGCCGCCGGTGACGGCGTGGACCTCGTAGCGCTCGAGCTTGGCGCTGTCGTGCGGGACGAGCTTGCGGATGGCGTTGAACAAGGCGTCGACGGGGCCGTTGCCGCGCGTCGTCGTGGTCATTTCCTCGCCATCGACGTCGAGGGTGAGCACGGCCCGCTGCGGGCCGTTCGAGCCGCAGTAGATCTCGACTTCCTTGACCTGGATGCGGTCGTGGCCGCGCAGCACCTCGTCATCGACCAATGCGATGATGTCCTCGTCGAAGACCGCCTTCTTCGCGTCGGCGAGATCCTTGAAGCGGGCGAACGCGTCCTGGAACGCATTGTCGCCGAGGCTGTAGCCGAGCTCCTCGAGCTTCTGGCGAAACGCCGCCCGGCCCGAATGCTTGCCCATCACCAGGCTCGACGTGCTGACGCCGACGCTTTCGGGCGTCATGATCTCGTAGGTCGAGGCGTCCTTGATCATACCGTCCTGGTGGATGCCGCTTTCGTGCGCGAAGGCGTTGGCGCCGACGATTGCCTTGTTGGGCTGCACCTGGAAGCCGGTGATGCCCGAAACCAACCGGCTCGCGCGGGTGATCTCGGTCGAGACGACGTTGGTCCGCACCGGCAGCACGTCGTGGCGGACCTTGATCGCCATCGCAATCTCCTCGACGGCGGCATTGCCGGCGCGTTCGCCGATGCCGTTGATCGTCGATTCGACCTGGCGCGCTCCCGCCATCACCGCCGCGAGGCTGTTGGCGACGGCGAGCCCGAGGTCGTTGTGACAATGCGTCGAGAAGACGACCTTGTCGCTGTTGGGAACACGGCCGATCATGTCGCGGAACATCGCGCCGTAGGTGTCGGGCGTCGCATAGCCGACGGTGTCGGGCAGGTTGATCGTCCGAGCTCCCGCGTTAATCGCGGTTTCGATGGCGCGTGCGAGAAAATCGGGCTCGGAGCGCGTCGCATCCTCGGCCGACCATTCAACGTCGCCGCACAGATTGGCGGCGAGGCGAACCGAGCGGTCGATCGCCTCCAGCACCTCATCCGGGGTTTTGCCGAGCTTGACCCGCATGTGCAGCGGCGAAGTGGCGATGAAGGTGTGGATGAGCGGATTCCGGGCGTGGCGCACCGCCTCGGCGGCGCGTTCGATATCGGCCTGTGCGGCGCGGGCGAGGCTCGCAACGACCGCCTTCTTGCAGACGCGCGCGACCTCGCTGACCGCCTCGAAATCGCC
>JAQGLH010000296.1 GCA_028293005.1 Alphaproteobacteria bacterium | reverse complement strand
GACCGCAAGCGGCTGCAGGGCGTGATCCTCGAGGAAGGCTCGCTCACCGCGCACGTCACGATCGTCGCGCGGGCGATGGGCATTCCGATGCTCGGGCGCGTGCGCAACGTCCGCCAGGTGATCAACGAAGGCGATCAGATCCTGGTCGACACCGGCGACTCGGTCGCCTTCGTCCGGCCGACGACGGCGGTGGCCAAGGCGTTCGAGGCCAAGCTGCTCGTCAGCCAGCAGCGGCGCGCCGAATATGCGGCGATGCGCGATCTGCCCGCGGTCACGCGCGACCACGTCAGGATCGAGGTGATGGTCAATGCCGGGCTTCGTGACGACGTCACTGCGATCGAGGTCACGGGCGCCGACGGGATCGGGCTGTTTCGTACCGAATTCCAGTTCCTCGTCTCGGCCACGCTGCCGCGTCGCGAGAGCCAGCAACGTCTCTATCGTGCGATCCTCGACGGCGCGGGCGACAAACCCGTCGTGTTCAGCACCGTCGATATCGGCGGCGACAAGGCGCTGCCCTACTTGCGCACGGACGACGAGGAAGAGGAAAATCCCGCGCTCGGGTGGCGCGCGCTGCGGCTCGCGCTCGACCGCACCGCGCTGATGAAGGCCCAGGCGCGCGCGTTGCTCGAAGCCGCGGCCGGCCGTGAGCTCCGGGTCATGTTCCCGATGATCTCCGAGCCGTGGGAATTCGACGCCGCAAAGGCGCTGGTCGAGGAGCAGCGCAGCTGGCTTTCCGAGCGCAGCAAGGCGTTGCCGGCGCACGTCTATTATGGCGCCATGCTCGAGGTGCCCTCGCTTGCCGAGACGCTCGACATCCTGCTCCCCAAGATCGACTTCCTGTCGATCGGGACCAACGATCTCACCCAGTTCCTGTTCGCGGCCGATCGCGCCAATCCCAAGCTGGCGGAGCGTTATGACTGGCTGAGCCCGGCTATCCTGCGCTTCCTGAGGCGCGTCGTGCGCGAAGCGGACCAGCACAAGGTTCCGGTCGGTGTCTGCGGCGAGATGGGCGGCCGCTCGCTCGAGGCGATGGCGCTGATCGGCATCGGCATCAAGCGTCTTTCGATCACTCCGGTGGCGGTCGGGCAGGTCAAGGCGATGGTCCGCTCGCTCGACCGCACGAAGCTGATGCCGGTGATCGAAGCATTGCTGGACAAGCCGCCGATCGACATTCGCGCCAGCCTCACCGCATGGGCCGAAAACAACGGTGTGGCACTCGGGTGAAAGTCGGCGGGAGAATGTGCGTGGGTGTTTCGATAGGGTACGGGCGAGACGTCTCAGTGTGCCCGGACCGTGCAGGTCCGGTTGACATTGAAGCCTGCTCGTGTGTCAAAGTATGATGAGCCGGTTCGTATGACGCGGTGGGGCAGGGATGCGGTGATGATCGAGGTGGAAGAGGATTCATTTGCCGCCGATCCGATCGGAAGCCGGCTAAAGGCGGCGCGCGAGCGGCAGTCGATCAGCCTCGAGGAAATCGCTGCCAAGACGCGCGTGCCGATCCGTCACCTCGAGCATATCGAGAATGGCGAGTGGGAGGCGCTCCCCGCGCCCACTTACAGCATCGGTTTTGCACGAGCCTATGCCAATGCGGTCGGGCTCAACGGATCGGAGATCGGGGCGGAGCTGCGCGCGATCCTCGGCAGGCCGATCAGCACGGCCAACCCGTCCTATTACGAGCCCGCCGATCCCGGCCGCGTCCCGCCGCGGTCGCTGGCGATCATCGCCGCCGCGATCGCAATATTGCTTGCGGTCGGTTACCTGGTCTGGCGCAGCGGCGCGGTCGACGACACTGCGGTCGATCAGAACCAGATCGCGGGGATCGAGGCGCCTGCGGCCAACCCCGGCTCTTCATCCGCGGCGAATCAGCCGGGGATTGCTGCTCCGCCTGCTCCAGCCGCGGCGCGCGGGCCGGTCGTGCTCACCGCCACCGACGACGTCTGGCTGCGGATCTATGACGGCAAGGGCGGGCCCAAATTGTTCGAAAACACGCTGAAGGCGGGGGAACGCTTCGAGGTCCCGGCGGCGACGAAAGCGCCGCTTATCCTCACTGGGCGGCCCAATGCGCTGCGCATCGCGGTCGGACCGACCGTCATTGCGGCGCTCGGCCCGGCCGAAAAGACGATCGCGGACGTCAGCCTGCTTCCCGCCGACTTGATCGCCCGTGGCGCTGCACCGGCTCCGGGTTTCGTCCCACCCGGCCCGGCCATGCCCCATGCGGGTCCCGGGCGCCCCGGCGGCCAATAATCATCCGGCCCCGCAAGCCGCTTCATCCTGGCGACAGCAGTTGCTATTCATAGGCTCCGGCTGCCGCCTGTGGGGGACAATTTGATTCGCCTTTCCTTTCTTGCCTTGCTGCTCGTCACCGCGGTCCCGGCGCCTACCCCGGCGGGCGCGCAGGACCGATCGGTCGAACGCCGGGTCGATGTGCTCGAAAAGGAGCTGCGCGCAGTGCAGCGCAAGGTGTTTCCAGGCGGCGCGGGCGCGACCGTCGAGCCCGAGATTTCGGTCGAGCAGGCGCCTCCCGCGGTAAGCGGCGTGCCGGCGAGCAGCGCCCTGGCCGATCTCAGCGCGCGCGTCGATTCGCTCGAGGGGCAATTGCGGACGCTGACCGGCCAGAGCGAGGAGAATGCCCATCGCCTCCGCCTGCTCGAGGCGTCGGTCACGCAGCTCCGCGCCGAAGCCGATGCGCGGGCGGCCGCTCCCTCGCCAAGCGCGACGGCCGGCCCACCTTCCGCGCGCGGCGCGGCTGCGGGGCGTGATGCTCCCGCCGAGCGCAACCCTCCCTCGTCCTCCGGCCCGTCGGCGAACACCGCGGAGGCCAGCGAGACCATTGCCGGCGATGCCGGCGAGGAGGCTTATACGGCCGGCTACCGGCTGTGGAACGACCACCGCTATGTGGAGGCGCAAAAAACACTCGAGGCGGCGATCAAGAAATATCCGAAGCACGCGAGCGCGAGCCGGGCGCAGAATCTTCTCGGCCGCGCCTATCTCGATGACGGCAAGCCCGCGGCCGCAGCCAAGATATTCCTGGCCAATTATCAGACCAACCCAAAGGGCGAGCGCGCGCCCGACAGCCTCTATTTCCTCGGGCAGGCGCTGGTGCAGCTCAAGAAAGCGCCCGAGGCGTGCAAAGTCTATGACGAGCTCCAGGACGTCTACGGCAGCTCGATGCGCGATTGGGTGAAGCAGCGGCTTCCCAAGGCCCGCGCCG
>JAQGLH010000293.1 GCA_028293005.1 Alphaproteobacteria bacterium | reverse complement strand
ATCAGCCCCGCCGCGTTGAAAAAGGCGAGGATCAGCCACAGGACGCTGTGCACCGGGTTGCGCGACCCGATCGTCAGCACACCGCTGGCGATCACGACGACGGCGAACAGGTAAAAGGCGAAGGCTTGAATCACGTCTTTTTTTCGGGCCCTTGAGATTCGGCTGGCGACTTAACGGTAAGGCGCATCGGCGGCAATGTTCGCGGCAAGCGCGCGCTCCCATCGATCGCCATTATCGAGCAGTTTCACCTTGTCGTAGATGAGCTCGGCGCGGTCCTCGACCGAGAATTCCATGTTCGGGCCCTCGACGATGGCGTCGACCGGGCATGCCTCGGCGCACAGCCCGCAATAGATGCACTTGGTCATGTCGATGTCGTAGCGCGTGGTGCGGCGGCTGCCGTCCTCGCGCGGCTCGGCTTCGATCGTGATCGCCAGCGCCGGACACACCGCCTCGCACAGCTTGCAAGCGATGCAGCGCTCCTCGCCATTCGGGTAGCGACGCAGCGCATGCTCGCCTCGGAAACGGGGCGAAAGCGGGTTCTTCTCATAAGGATAGTTGAGCGTCGCCTTCGGCTTGAAGAAATATTTCAAGGTCAGCCAGTGCGCCTTCACGAACTCCCAGAGGAAGAACGACTTGATCCAATGCGCGATCATGACAGGGCTCCATAGCGGAAGATCATCAGATAGCCCGACACCAGGAACACCCAGATCAGCGAGATCGGCAGGAAAATCTTCCATCCAAGCCGCATGAGCTGGTCGTAGCGGAAACGCGGCACCGTCGCCTTCACCCAGCTGAAGATGAAGAAGAACAGCATGATCTTGGCGAGGAGCCAGAAGATCCCCGGGATCGCGTAGAGCGGCGCCCAGTCGATCGGCGGCAGCCACCCGCCCCAGAACAAGGTGGCGTTGAGCGCGCACATCAGCAGGACGTTGCCATATTCCCCGAGCCAGAAGAGCGCGAAGCTCATCGAGCTATATTCGGTCTGGAAACCCGCCACGAGCTCCGATTCCGCCTCGGTGAGGTCGAACGGCGCACGCGCCGTCTCGGCCATGCTCGAGATCAGGAAGATCACCGCGAGCGGCAGGAACAACGGATTGAAGCCGAAGCCGTTGATCAGCCAGACGTGGCTCTGCTGAGCCATGACGATGCCGTTCAAATTGAACGTGTTCGCCCACATCACCACCGGCACCAGAACGAAGCCGATCGAGACCTCGTAGCTGACCATCTGCGCGGCCGCGCGGAGCGCCGAATAAAATGGATATTTCGAGTTGGACGCCCAGCCGGCGATGATCACGCCGTAGACGCCGAGCGACGACACCGCGAGGATGTAGAGCAGGCCGACGTTGATGTTGGCGAGCACCATCCTGGGCCCGAACGGAATCACCGCCCAAGCGATTAGAGCCACCGTGAAGGTGATGATCGGCGCAAGCAGGAACAGGCCGCGGTTGGCCGCCGACGGGATGATGGTTTCCTTGAGGAAGACCTTGAGGCCGTCGGCGAAGCTTTGCAGCAGGCCGAACGGCCCGACGACGTTGGGGCCGCGGCGCAGCGCCATCGCCGCCCAGATCTTGCGGTCGGCATAGATGATCATCGCCACCGACAGCATCAGCGGCAAGGCGATCATCAGGATGAGGATCAGGGTGGCGACGAACCAGCCGACGCCATAGCCCATCGTGCCCTGGAACCATTCGGTCATGCCTGGGCCCCACCGGACATATCAGCCCCATCGAACGGAATCCCAGCGAAGGCCGGGATCCAGACGATGCTGGAGACAGCGCAGGAGCCGAAATCATCGCATCGAGTCCCGCGCGCGCGGGAACGACTGGGTAGAGTGCCAAAGGTGGAAAGCGCCATCACTCCGCCGCCTCCGCGAAGACATGGCCGTGCAGGATCTCGGCCGAGCAGCGCTGCAAGGTCGGCGATGCGCGAGCGACCGGGTTGGTGAGATAGAAATCCTCGATCGGATAGGCGATCTCGCCGCTCACGGCGCCGGCCTTGCCCGCCGCCGGAGCGTCGAACGTCGTCAGCCCCGGAATCGTGAGATGCGGCCGCTCGGCGCCTATCGCGGAGCGCAGTTCGGCCAGGCTGTCGAACGGCAATGGCCGGCCGATCACCTGCGAGAGCGCGCGAAGGATCGTCCAATCCTCGCGCGCGTCGCCCGGCGGATCGACCGCTTTCTCCGAAAATTGCACGCGCCCTTCGAGATTGACGTAGATGCCGTGCTTCTCGGTATAGGCTGCGGCCGGCAGGATCACGTCGGCGACCTCGACGCCGCGGTCGCCGTGCGTTCCGATATAGACGGTGAAGGTGTCGGCGAAGGCGGAGAGATCGGTCTCGTCTACGGCCAACAGGAACAATGCCTTGAGCTCGCCCGCCCTGGCGCGGATCGCATCGATGCCGCCGTCTACGGTGAAGCCGAGATCGAGCGCCCCGACCCGCGCCGCGGCAGTGTGGAGCAGGTTGAAGCTCGCCCCCAGCACGCCCGCGGCGGCGCGCGCTGCCTCATAAGCTCCCTCGTGACTCAAGGCGCCCATTCCGACGATCACGGCGCCGTTGCCGTTTGCGAAAGAGTCCGAGACTTCGCGCGGAAGCTTACCCAGAACCGAAAGATTAGTGCCGAGATGGACGACCGGATAGGTGAGATCGACCTCGGGCCCGATGTGGAACACCGTCGCGCCGGCCTTGATCGCCTTGCGGATGCGGGTGTTGACCAGAGGCGCTTCCCAGCGCGGGTTGCTGCCGACGAGCAGAATCGCGCCGGCGCTTTCGATACCGGCTATCGTCGTGTTGAAGCGATAGGCACCGGGGCTCGAAGTGTCGAAGCGCGCGCCGTCCTGGCGGCTTTCATGCAGGCTCGAGCCAAGAGCAACGAGCAAGGCCTTCATCGCAAACAGGGATTCGACATCCTGAAGATCACCGGCGAGCGCCGCGACCTGATCGCCGCTAGCGCCCTCCAGGCGATGCGCGATCAGTGCGAACGCTTCGTCCCAGCTCGCCGGCTGCAGCTTGCCGTCCTTGCGCACCCACGGCCGGTCGAGCCGGTTGCGCAGCAGACCGTCGACCGCATGGCGGGTCTTGTCGTGCGCCCATTCCTCGTTGACGTCCTCGTTGATCCTCGGGAGCGCGCGCATCACCTCGCGCTGGCGGCTGTCGATGCGGATGTTGGTGCCGACCGCGTCCATCACGTCGACGCCGGGCGTCTTGCGCAGCTCCCAGGGACGCGCCTCGAACGAATATGGCTTCGAGACCAGAGCGCCGACCGGGCAGAGATCGACGATATTGCCCGAAAGCTCGGAGGTCACCGCGCCCTCGAGATAGGAGGTGATCTCCATATTCTCGCCGCGGTTGATCGCGCCGATCTCCTCGACCCCGGCGACCTCCTCGGCGAAGCGCACGCAGCGCGTGCAATGGATGCAGCGGGTCATGATCGTCTTGACGACGGGGCCCATATATTTTTCGGTGACCGCCCGCTTGTTCTCGTCGAAGCGGTTGTGGCCGCGGCCATAGGCCATCGCCTGGTCCTGCAGGTCGCATTCGCCGCCCTGATCGCAAATTGGGCAATCGAGCGGGTGGTTGATCAGGAGAAACTCCATCACCCCCTCGCGCGCTTTCTTAACCATCGGCGTCATCGTGCTGATTTCCTGGCCTTCGGCAGCCGGGAGCGCGCAGCTCGCCTGGGGCTTGGGCGG
>JAQGLH010000258.1 GCA_028293005.1 Alphaproteobacteria bacterium | reverse complement strand
CAAATGCCAAAGCGATGCGCTCGGTATTTAGCGATGCCGAGTCGATCCCCCCAATGTTACGAAAGACGGGTGAACGCAGTGGGCTTTCCGCAACCGATGGCTGACGCCGGATGAACCGGGAGCGCGAAGCTGTGGAGGGACGACACCGGTCTTCACGGCACGGTCGCCAAGCACATCATGTTCCAGAAGCGCAGGATGCAATAGCGATCGGTTTCGATCGCATGCCCCATCACGCCACGCCAGTCACGCAGGGCGAAGTGTCGCCTTTGCCGTCCGGCCCCCAGCGGCGGAAGCCTTTGCTGTCGAGATGGAAGCGCAGGCCGCTGTAGAAGCCGAGGCCGGCGTCATAGGCGCGCCCGCGCCATTCGTGGATCGCGCAGATGCTGCGGATCAGCGCCCGGCGCGCAATCTCGTGCAGCGGGACGAGGTCGAGCGCGTAGAAATGGCGATGCGCGCTCTCCCTGGCCCCGCCCGAACATTGGTTGAGCTCGGAATTGCGATAGCCGGAGACGGCTTCGACCGGACCGATCACCGGCATGACATGCGCCTTGATGAAGCGAAGCGTGGTGGCGATATGCTGCCATTCACCGAACGGTGCGACCTCGAAGCGCGGGCCTTTGCATTCGCGCCACATGCTTGCCGTACGCACCAGCTGCCACGTCGGCAGCACCTCGTCGACCTTCGCGCCGTCGAGATAGGATTTGAACGAAAGCACTTGCGCCCGCGCCGAGGGGTTGCGCGCGAGCCACGCGAGATAGTCCGCATGCCCCTGGCCCTCGCTCGGCTGCTCGGCAAGCGCCGGCGAATTGAGCGCGAGCGCGGCGAGGGCGACGATGCCAATCAGCCGTCTCATTGGATCCATATAGGCAGATCGGCGGTACATGGAACCTCCCGCCAGCCGCCAGCCGCCCCGCCGGTTGCGGCCGGCAAGGATATTGCGCGCGCCGATCTTTGCGCCTTTCGGCTTCGGGCCGTTGGCGAATTGTTTACCGCGCACGGTTAATCTCGTCGCATGTTCAAGTTCGCAGCGCTCTATCTTGCGATCGCGCTTCTCGTCGATGCGACGGCGTTCGACAGCTATTATCGGCATCATGTCGTCCAGGAAACGATCGAATTCTGGGGGCAGTTCACTTCCCTCGACTGGGGCGGATTCGCGACCTGAAGCGTGTCGCTTCGGCGATTCTGCCCGCTCGCTCTGCTCGCGCACGCGCGATGACCGTGGCATGAGCGTCATCGCCCAGGGAACTTGCCGCCGCGGCACCGATTGAGCCCGGGAGAGCGGAGCCGGGCGAGCATGACCAAGCCGATCACCATCGATCTTCCCCATCAATTGGGGATCGCGGAAGCCAAAAGGCGCATCGCCGGCGGCATCGGCCGGCTCGAGCATTATGTGCCCGGTGGCGCCGACGTTCGCTCGTCCTGGACCGGCGATCGTCTGGACCTGGTGATCGGCGCGATGGGCCAGGATGTGAATTGCAGCATCGACGTCCGGGAACGGATCGTCCGCGTCGAGATGCTGCTGCCGCCGCTGCTGGCGATTTTCGCGGGCAAGATCCGCGATACCCTCGCCCGCCGCGGTGGAGAGCTTCTCGAAGACAAGCGGAAGTGATCCTGCCCGCCCCGCGGACGACCTGGAGAGGATCTACTTGCCTCCCCAACTCACGACGTTAGGTTTCGGCGACAAACAGACGGAGGCGGAATGCGGCACGTTGCAGTGATCGGGTCCGGACCGGCGGGCTATTACAGCGCCGAGGCATTGCAGAAGGCGCTTGGCGACGAGGTGCTGATCGACCTGATCGATCGTCTGCCCGTGCCCTATGGATTGATCCGCTCGGGGGTCGCCCCCGATCATCAATCGATCAAGGCGGTATCGCGCCGCTACGAGCAAGTGTCGCTGACGGGCAACGTCCGCTTCGTCGGCAATGTCACGGTCGGAGAGGATGTGTCGATCGACGAACTGCGCAGCCTCTACGACGCGGTGATCATCGCCACCGGCGCGCCCGACGATCGGCCGCTGCCGCTGCCCGGCGGTGATCTTCCCGGCGTGATCGGCTCGGCCGCGTTCGTCGGCTGGTACAATGGCCATCCCGAGTTCGAAGCGCTCGATCCGCCGCTCGACACGCCCGCGGTCGCGGTGATCGGAAACGGCAATGTCGCGCTCGATGTCGCGCGGATCCTGGCCAAGACGCCTGAGGAATTCGTCGGCTCGGACGTCGTCGCGCACGCATTCGATGCGCTCGAGAAATCGTCGGTGCGCGCGATCCATCTGATCGGGCGGCGTGGGCCGCACCAGATCGCGATGACCCCGAAGGAATTGGGTGAGCTCGGCCATCTCGTGGCGGCGCGCCCGCAGGTCGACCTCGCCGATTTTCCGCCCATGGAAGAGGATGCCGCCCTCGATCCGGGGCTGCGCAAGTCCGTCACCCTGCTGCGCGGCTTCGCGGCGATTCCACCCGACGCGCGCAAGCTGATAGATTTCGATTTCTTCGCGATGCCGGTCGCGGTCGAGGGCGACGGGAGGGTCGAGCGGCTGATCGTCGAGCGCACCGAGCTGACGCCCGACCAGCGAGCGGTCGGAACCGGCGAGACCTATGCGATCGAATGCGGACTGGTGGTGAGCTGCATCGGCTACAAGACGCCCCCGATCGAGGGCGTCCCCTACGACGAATCTCTCGGCCGCTTCGACAATGATGACGGGTTGATCGACGACGGCCTCTACTGCGTCGGCTGGGCGCGGCGCGGGCCGACCGGCACGATCGGCACCAATCGCCCCGACGGCTATGCGATCAGCGAGAAGATCGTCGCCGACCTCGGGGCTGGGACCAGCGCCAAGGCAGGCGGCACGGGGCTCGATGCCTTGCTCCAAAGCCGCTGCGTCGACGTCGTCAGCTTCAGCGACTGGCAGAAGATCGAGGCGGCAGAGGAAGGCCGCGCCCGCGCCGGCAGTCCCCGCGAGAAATTCACCAGCGTCACCGACATGCTCGCTGCGCGAGGCTATTAGGCGAAAGTTCGGCTGGTGCGTCAGCCGGCCGCCCGATCGTTTGCACTCCGCCGGTCGCAGGGCTCTCCTTCTTTCCCTACCGGGCGAGCGCACCGTCTGCCGATGGCGGAGCGCTTGCGCTCCTTCCGCGCCGCACCTATAGACGCCCGACCGTGAGCAGGTGAGCAATGTCCCCGCATTGCTCGGTCATGTCCTCAAGACGTGACGGCCTGGTCAATCGGGAGTCGGCATAGCCGGACGCATCGGTCGGGGAGTAGCTCAGCCTGGTAGAGCACTGTCTTCGGGAGGCAGGGGCCGGAGGTTCGAATCCTCTCTCCCCGACCAATTGCGCCGCCGAGCGGTCCGGCGTCTGCTCGCCGAGCGCCGCCTATACCCGCCCGGCCGCTTATACCACCCGATCGAGCTGGTCGAAGCCGCGCTGCAGCGCGGCGAGCAGGGCTTCCTCGGCGAACGGTTTTTCGAGGATGTCGATCGCGCCCATCTCGAGCGATCGGATGGCCATTTCCTCGTCGCCTCCGCCCGTCATTGCGATCACGGGGAGCTTGCTGCCGCGGCGGCGGAGTTCGGCCTGAACCTCGAGCCCGCTGTGCTGCGGCATGACGATGTCGAGCAATATGCAGCCCGGATCGAGGTCGTCGATCGCGTCGAGCAGATCCTCGCCGGTGGCGAAGGCGCGGCAGCCGAGCTCGTGCGAGCTGAGCAGGAATGTGGTGGACCGGCGAATATTGTCGTCATCGTCGACGATGTAGACACAAGCCTGTCCCACGAGCTTACTCCCCCCGTTACGGACGGAATTGCGCTCAGGAACGGCTCAGGTGAATTCGAAGATGGCTCGCAGCTGCAGAAGCTGGTGAAAGTCCGTCGCCTGCAGCTCAACTCGTCAGCCAGCCCCTCCCCTGCTTGCGCCGCCGTCAAACGTCTGCCGGTCGATTGTTCCAGGACGTTTCGACTTCATCCTCGCGCTGCTACCCCGTCATGATCGCCGACCTAGGCGGTTCTGTTCTGCGTCTTCACCCTCTTCTTCATCTTCTTCTACTTTGCTCGAACGTACGAAGTACGGATAAGTTGCAAATCCGGATTGATCCCTTCGCCTTTCAGCCGGTATTTTCAAAATGGTCGGGATGAGCGGCGGAAAAGGCATCCAGCTTGCCGGCTTCGGCATCGGCCGCGACGAGCACGGGATAGTCGCCGAGCGGGAATTCGAGGCGCCGCGCATTGGCCATTTGCGGCACCAGGAAGACGTCGGCGAGGCTTGGACTGTCACCGAACAGGAAACGCCCGGCGCGCGGCGCGGCCATTGCCTCGAGCGCGGTGAAGCCCTCGCGAAGCCAATGGTGATACCAGGCGTTCCGTTCGGTCTCCGACACGCCGAGCGGGCGGGCGAGATATTTGAGCACACGCAGATTGTTGAGCGGATGCATGTCGCAAGCAACCACCAGCGCCAGGCCGAGAACATGAGCGCGATCGGCGGGAGCCGTCGGGAGAAGCGCCGGCGACGGACGAGTGGCTTCGAGATAGTCGATGATCGCCAGGCTCTGGCCGATCGTCAGCGCGTCGATCTCGAGCAACGGCACAAGGCCCTGCGGATTGCGTGCCCGGTAGGGCGGGGCGGATTGCGCGCCGGTGCGCAGATCGATGGGGACGCTCTCCCACTCGATGCCCTTGAGATTGAGCGCGATCCGCACCCGGTAGGAGGCGGAGGAACGGAAATAGTCGAAGAGGACAGCCTTGGTCATGGGGTTCAATAACGCGGTGGCGCCCGCGCCGCCACCGATTGGCACAAGCCGGCAGCCCGCCGCCGCCGATTGGCCGCGCCGTCAGCCCCGCCAACGCCAAGCCTGGTTTCCGGGCGGCCCGGGAAGGCGTTCCGGGTTCGGCTTGACCTTGCCGATTGAACCAATGATAGCGCCATTAATGCCTCAGACAGGCAGCGCGGAATAATCCGACAGGCGCAACGGCAAGGACAGGGTTCGATGACTATTAGCGGAGCGATGGTGTTTCTTTTGGCTCAGGCCGCCGCAGCGACGGCGCCAGTCGCCCCTGCGAAGGTGGCCGCTCAGCCTCAGCTGCCGACCAAGGCGGCCATTCAGACGCAGGTGAAGGCGACGTTCGATCGGCTCGATACCAACAAGGACGGCTGGGTCGACAAGGCCGAAGCCGAGAGGGGCTTCGACACCAGCTTCAAGGCTGCGGAAAATGCGGCATTCGCGCGGTTTGACACCAACAAGGACGGCTCGATCAGCCGAGCCGAATTCGACGCGTCCACCGGCCAGCCTTCGGCGGCCGCGCGATCGGCATGGATCACGCTCAATGATGTCGACAAGAATGGGCGCGTTGCACTCGCCGAAGCGACCGCCAAAGCGCTCGGCAATTTCGACCGGATGGACACCGACAAGAACGGGGTGCTTTCGGCCGAGGAGATACGCGCGGCTCGCGCCCGCCGCCGCTGATCGACGGCCAGCTTCAAGAAGCGCTTAAAAGACCGTCGCGATCCTGCTCCGAGTGCTTCCAGCCAGGTGAAATCACCTGACCACTTGGAAGCACGACGAACAAAGGAAAACTGGGTGCGGAACCGGTTCAGCCGAACCGGGAACGAGTCTGGGCGGGTCGCGGCGGCGCTGACGATTCCGGCCGCATGTTCCGATGGACATGCGGCCGGATTGTTTTCAGGCCGCGCTTTTCACGGCCTCCCGGTCGGGCGCTCCCGGTCAGGCCTTGGCGGCTTTCGCCGGCGCGGCTTTCTTGGCGCTTTTCTTGGCCGGGGCCGCCTCGGTCTTGCCGTCGCTTTTTGAAGCCGCCGCATCGTGGGGCACGTAGCCGAGCGCATCCACCAAAGGCTGGAGGCCGGCCCCGTATTTGCGCCAACGCTCGACCGATCCCGAATAGACCGGCTTGCGCACCTGCGCGACGCTCGCCGTCTTCACCGGGCGGCTCGACTTATGGAAATCGACACAGGCCGGATCCCAATCGAGGCCGACATGCTCGATCAGCCTGCGGGCGTTGCCCTCGACGTCGCCGACGACTTCCTCATAGTTCACGTCCATGATCGTGCCCGCCGGCAGCACCTTGTGCCAATGGTCCATCAACTCCTTATACTGGAGATAATAGCGGCCGAGCTCGCCGAAATCGTAGCTGTGCGGCATGTCGTCCTTGAACAGCTTGGTGAACGCCGAAAAGCAGGTGTCGACCGGATTGCGCACCGTGTGAATCACCTTGGCGTTCGGGAAGATGAGGTTGATCAGCCCCAGGAAGAAGTAGTTCGTCAGCAGCTTGTCGGTGATCCGCTTGGCCCCGCCGGAGGTGGGCGC
>JAQGLH010000252.1 GCA_028293005.1 Alphaproteobacteria bacterium | reverse complement strand
TGCGGCCTCGGGCGGATCCATGCCATGCTCTTCCTCGGCCTGCTTGGCGAACTCGACGATCAGAATCGCGTTCTTGGCGGCGAGCGCGACGAGCACGACGAGGCCGATCTGCGCGAGGATATTGTTGTCCATGCCGCGCAGGGTGAGGCCGAACAAAGCCGCAAGTATGCACATCGGCACGATCAGGATCACCGCGAGCGGCAATGTCACCGCCTCATATTGCGCGGCGAGCACGAGGAAGACGAACAGCACCGCGAGCAGGAAGACCAGGACCGCGCTGCTCTCGGCGGCTTTCTCCTGGTAGGCGAGACCGGTCCATTCGTAGCTGATGCCGGGCGGCAGCGTCTTGGCGGCAAGGCCCTCCATCGCCGCGAGCGCGGTGCCCGAGGAGACTCCCGGCGCCGTCTGGCCCTGCAGCTCGACCGCGGGGTAGAGGTTGTAGCGAACGACGCGGGTCGGGCCGCTGTCGTTGTGGAAGCTCGCGACCGAGCTCAACGGCACCATCGCCCCGCTCGACGAGCGCACCTGCAGGCGACCGACGTCGGCAAGATCGTCGCGCGAGCTTGGCTCGGCCTGTGCGGTCACCCGGAAGGTGCGGCCGAGCAGGTTGAAATCGTTGACGTAGGTCGAGCCGAGATAGGTGCCAAGCGCGTCGAAGATCTGCGCGGGCTGGACCCCGAGCAGTTGCGCGCGCTCGCGGTCGATGTCGGCGCGGATGCGCGGCGATCCGGTGCTGAACAATGAGAAGACCTGGGTGACCTCGGGCATTTGCGCGGCGGCGCCCATCATCTGGAAGGTGAGGCCCTCGAGCGCGCGGTAGCCTGCCCCCGAGCGGTCCTGGAGCATCATGGTGAAGCCGTTGCCGGTGCCGAGGCCTGGCACCGCCGGCGGTGCCAGGAAGAAGATGTTGGCGCCCTCGAGCGCGCCCGCCATCTTGCCGGTGAGAGCCTTGGACATTTCGGCGGCCGATTCGCCCTTGCCGGTGCGCTCGCTCCAGTCCTTGAGGTGGACGAACATCGTGCCCGAGTTGGAGGCGAGCGAGTAGCTCGCGCCATCGACGCCCGCCAGATAGGCGGTGCCCTCGACGCCCTCGGTCGCGGTGGCGATCTTGTCGGCTTTCGCGAGAAGCGCGTTGGTGCGCTCGAGCGACGATCCGGGCGGAAGCTGGAACACGCCGATCAACGCACCCTGATCCTGCTCGGGAATGAAACCGGTCGGCGTCGCCATGATCTGCCAGCCGGTGAGCGCAAGCAGGGCCGCATAGAGGCCGAGCATCAGCGTCGTTCTGCGCACCAGCCGCCCGGTCAGCCGGCCATAACGATTGGACAGCCACTCGAAGCCGGCGTTGAACTTGGCTGCGCCGACCCGGACCGGGCGCATCCAGCCCCTTGCCTGATCGACGTCATGCTCGCGGTGCGGCTTGAGCAGCAACGCAGCCAGCGCCGGCGACAGGGTCAGAGAGATCAGCAGCGAGATCAGCGATGCCGAGGCGATCGTCACCGCGAACTGGCGGTAGAAGATGCCGGGAATGCCAGGGATGAAGGCGGTCGGGACGAACACCGCGGTCAGCACCAGGCCGATCGCGATCAGCGCGCCCGATACTTCGCGCATCGTCCGATGCGCGGCCTCGCGCGGCGTCATGCCGTTGCGGATATGCTTCTCCACCGCCTCGACCACGACGATCGCGTCGTCGACGACGATACCCACCGCGAGCACCAGCGCGAACAGCGACAGCGAGTTGATCGAGAAGCCGAGCGCGAGCTGGGCGGCGAACGTGCCGATCAGCGCCACCGGGATCGCGAGGATCGGAATGATGGCGGCGCGCCAGGTCTGGAGGAACACCAGGATGACGAGCACCACCAGGACGATCGCCTCGAGCAAGGTTTCCTTCACCGCCTGGACCGAGGCGGCGACATATTTGGTCGGATTGTAGGGAATGACATAGGACATCCCGGGCGGGAAATCCTTCGCCGCCGCATCCATTTCGGCAAGCACCAGCTCGGCCGCGTCGAGCGCGTTCGAACCGGGCTGCTGCGCGATGCCGAGCGCGATGCCGCGTTGCCCGCGGAACGAGGCCTGGATGCCATATTCCTGACTGGCGAGCTCGACCCGGCCGACGTCGCGAACGCGTGTGATCGCGCCGGACGGATCGGTCTTGATGATGATGTCGGCGAACTGCGCGGGCTCGGTCAGCCGCCCCTGCACTTCGATCGGCAGCTGGAACGCGGGATTGCCGCTGCCATAAGGCGGCTGCCCGACGGCGCCGCCCGCGACCTGCACATTCTGCGTCCTCAGCGCGTTGACGATCTCGCCGGCGGTGAGGTTGCGCGCGGCGGCCAGATCGGGGTCGATCCAGATGCGCATCGCATAATTGCCGCCGCCGAACACGGTGACGCCGCCGACGCCCTTGAGGCGGAGCAGCCGGTCGCGGAGGACCGAGGTGGCGTAATTGCCGATATAGTCGATGTCGTGGTGCGGATCGGTCGAGGTCAGCGCCACGAACATCAGGAAGCCGGTCGCTTGCTTGGCGACGGTGACACCGATCTGGCGGACCTGATCGGGCAGGCGCGGCTCGGCGATCGCGACCCGATTCTGGACCAGCACCTGTGCGGCATCGAGGTTCGTGCCGGGCTTGAAGGTGACGGTGATCTGCGACTGCCCCGAGGAGGTCGACGACGAGCTCATGTAGAGCATGTCCTGGACGCCGTTTATCTCCTGCTCGAGCGGAGTCGCGACGGTATTGGCCATCGTCTCGGCCGAAGCGCCGGGGAAGAAGGCGACCACGTTGATCGTCGGCGGCGCGATCTCGGGATATTGCGACAGCGACAGCTGCGGATAGGAAAAAGCGCCGATCAGGACGATGAAGACCGCGATCACCGATGCGAAGATCGGCCGCTCGATGAAAAAGCGCGAGATGTTCATGCCGCCCGCCTCAGCGCCCGCCCGCCGGCGCGCCGCCTGAGGTCGCGCCGCCTGAGGTCGCACCAACTGCAGTCGCAATCGATGACGGCGGCGTCGAAGGCGCCTCGGGCGCCGGCTCCGGACCCGTCACGAGCGGGATGCGGCCGGGGCGCGGGACCACCTTCTGGCCCGGGCGTGCTCGCTGGACGCCGTCGATGATCACCTGCTCGCGCGGCGAGACGCCGCTGCGGATGACGCGCAGATTGCCGATCAGCGGGCCGAGCTCGACCGGCCGTGCGGTCACCGTCCCCGCCTTGTCGACGACGTAGACGACGCGGCGCGCGGCGTCGGTGACGATCGCGGTGTCGGGGACGAGCAATGCCCGGTAAGGCTGCGAGGCGGCGAGCCGCAAATGCCCGAACATGCCCGGCTTGATGAAGCCGTTCGGATTGGCGACGATGGCGCGGGCGCGGATGGTGCCGGCGCCGGTGTTGATCGTCGTGTCGACGAAGTCGAGCCGTCCGCCATGGACGTAGCTGCTCTCGTCCTGCAGCCGGATGCGCACCGCCGTGCCGGTGCGGCTGCCGGCATTCTGCCTTTGATATTTGAGCAGCAGGGCTTCGGAGCCTTCGTATGCGAAATGAAGCGGGTCGGTCGAGACGATCGTCGTCAGGATCGTCTGGTCCGCGGTCACCGAGTTGCCGGGATCGACTCGCCTTTCGGAGATTTGCCCCGCGATCGGCGCGGTGACTTGCGTGAAGCCGACGTTGAGTTGTTGTGCCCGGACAAGGGCGCGAGCGGCGGCGACATCCGCTTCGGCGGTCCGCATCCCCGCCTGGCGCTGCTCGACCTCTTCCGTGCTCGCCGCCTGCGCCGCGGCGAGGCTGCGCGAGCGCGCGAGCTCGGTGCGCGCGTTGATCAGCGTCGCCTGCGAGCGCGCGAGCTGTGCCTGCGCCTGGGCAAGCGCCGCCTGCGATGGGCGCGAGTCGATCGTGAACAACAATTGGCCGCGGCGGACATGTTGGCCATCGCGGAAATGGACCGCCTGCAAATAGCCGGTCGCACGCGGTTTGACCTCGACGCTTTCGGGGGCCTCGAACCGGCCGACGAAATCGTCCCAGTCGAGCACTTCCTGCGCCACCGGCAACGCCACCGTCACCGGCATCGCCGGCGGCGGGCCCGCTTTCTTGTCCGAACTCGAGCAACCGGCAAGCACGAGGCACAGCAGCAAGGAGAGCATGCCGCCACGTGCGGCCGGAGATTTGGACATTGGCGGGCTTTCGGCAGGCGAACGGTCGCAGCCTGCTTGCACAGGCGAGACGCGAACTAAGAAGTGGTTGATTGCGTGTCAACAACCGTAGACATAACAAGTCAACAATTGTTGATTGAATGATCCATGTTGGTAGAAGGCCGCCGATGGGGACCCGAGTTAAGAATGCCGCCGCCACCCGCGAAAACATCCTGGATGCGGCGCGGCACCGCTTTCTGCAGGAAAGCTATGAAAACGTCGGCCTGCGCAACATCGCGGCCGATGCCGGCGTCGATGTCGCGCTGGTCGGCCGCTATTTCGGCTCGAAGGAGGAATTGTTCAAGGAGGTGCTGCGTGGCACGCGCGGCGAATGGCTCGATCCATCGGTCAGCGCCGCCGACCTTCCGCAATGGCTGGCTGCGCTCGCGACGCAAAAACATTGTCCGGGCGAGCGCGAGGATATCGAGCGGCTGCTGATCATCCTGCGTTCGGCTTCTTCGTCGACGCCGGCCGAGGTCGTTCGTCAGACGTTCCGCGCCAACGTCCTCGATCCGGTGGCGAATCTATTGAGCGGACCCGATGCCGAAACCAAGGCCAGCATTGCGCTCAGCCTGCTGATGGGGACGACGATCCTGCGCACCATCATGGCGGTCGAGCCGCTCGGCGAATGCGATGCGGTTGCAGTCCGGGCGCGGCTGACCGCCTTGATCTCGGCCGCGCTCGCCTGACTGGACCGCTTAGCCGCGATTCCGACTTCGCCGAGCGCCCTAGCTGCGCTCCCGACCTGCCCCCGGCTGGGGCTCGCGCTCTCGCGCCGCCGCGCTTCGGCTTCGGCCTTCGCCCCGCTGCGGCTCGGCCGCTGTCCCGGTCGCGGCGCCGCGACCGTCGCCGTCCGAGGTCCGCTGCGCCTCTTCCGCCGGACGATCGAGCGTGACTCGAACATCGACCGTTTCGATCCAGCCGCACGGAATCGCGCGGCGATCGCCACCCGCTTCGCCCGAGCCGGCGAGCAGGATCACATCGCCTTCAACCCAGGCGACCTTACCGACGCTCTGACCGTTCGAGCCGACCACGTCCATGTCGGGCCGGACCCGCTCGAGCGCGTCGCGCCGTGCCTGGCGTTTGCCGCGCCATTCCTCGAACCCACTGCTGAAGCGTTGCTGCTGCTCGCTGCGATAGTCATGATAGTCGCGGTCGAACTGCTCGATCTGCCTCTCGCGCCACTCCGAATAATGGGGGTCGCGATGCTGCTGCCCCGGCGGTTGCTGCTGGCCTTGGCGGCGGGCGAGCAAGGCGCGTTCTCGCGCGGACGAGCCTCCGTAGGAGCCGGTCGCGCCGATCCCATAATCCGCGCCGTAGAAAGACGAGATAGGGTGCGCCCCGTGGGTGCCGGTGCTGCCGACATCGACGCGGTCGAACCGCGGACCCGGAAAGCTCGGATCCCAGCCGGGAGCGCCGATATGGGGCCCGCCGAACAAGCGGGGTTCGTCGTCGTCATCGCCGCGGACGAGGCTTTCCGGCGCGAAGCCTCTCTCATCTGTATCGCGCTCTCCGGCATCCCGACCGGCACGACGATCGCCCCGGTCGCCGTCGTCATGGCCAAGATGGCCAAGCAAGCGATTCAGTTTCTCCTCGATCCGCTCGAGCAGGCTCATATGTTCGTCCGATCCTGCCCCGCGCCTCACGCGATCCTGATTGGAATAATTGCGGCTCTGATTTCGGTTATAGTCGCGGGTCGCCATGATCATCCTCCATGTGCTGCCACTGTGGCGGCGGTTCAGGCGATGAGAGCAATGGCTGGCGGCCGCGCGCCATGACGAACGTCAACAGAATCCACGACGCAGCCGATATGCCGGGCCGATATGCCGGGCCGATATGCCGGGATGTCTCTTGCCCTGTACGCGGCGGGTGTGTCAGCCGCAGGGCGTGTCACCCGTGGCGCATCTCGGGCTTGCCCGACGGATCGCGAGCGGCTGAGTCGGCCGTCCTGTCGCCGCTCGCATTCTCCTCGGCATGGCGCGAGCGCAGCCGGAACGCCACCGCCAGCAAGGTGAAGCCGGCGAACAGCGCCTCGAAGCCGAACAGGTAGGAG
>JAQGLH010000237.1 GCA_028293005.1 Alphaproteobacteria bacterium | reverse complement strand
AGTCCGACCAGGACGGCTGCCGCCGAGAGCAGCACGGTCGAGAAAGCCGCTCCGGTCCAGACGAAGTTTTCGAACAGGACGGTCAGCAGCAAAGCCGTGAGCAGCAAGGCCGCCGCGAACACCATCGCAAGATCGGCAAAGCTCTTCTGCTGCTCGGCGTAGAGCCCGCCATAATCCACTCTGATGCTTGGCGGCAGCTTCAACCCCGCCATCGCGCTCTTCAGCTCTTTCATCGTCGATCCGAGGTCCCGGCCTTCGAGCCGCGCGGTGACCGCGACGAACGGCGCCAGATCTTCGCGCGTCAGCTGCTGCTGCCCCGCCTGCACCCGGACATCCGCGACCTGGCCGAGCACCAGCGCATGCCCATCCGGTGCGGTCAGCGGCAGTCGCGCGATCTGGGCGGCGCGCTCGCGCACCTCGATCCGCGCGCGCACCCGCACCTGGATCAACTGCTCGCCCGCTCTTAGACTCGTCGCCGCCGTGCCCCCGAGCAGCGCCTCGACCTGGGAGGCGACATTGTCGACGTCGAGGCCCTCCTGTGCGAGCGCGCCAGGCCGTATCTTGATGGTGATCGCATCGCCGGCCACCCGCAGGCCGTTCACCACCTCGACCACGCCCGAGATCTGGCCGATCCTGTCGCCGACGCGCTTCGCCGCCGCCGCGAGCAGACGCGGATCGGCACTGAACAATTTGACTTCGATCGGTTGGGGGACGGCCGTCAGATCGCCGATCAAATCCTCCATCAGCTGAATGAGCTCGACCTGGAGGCCGGGGACGCGCGCCTCGATCCGGGTGCGGATGTCGGTCATCACCGCGTCGATCGGCCGGCGCGATCCGCTCTTGAGGCGGATGAAATAATCGCCTTCATCCGCCTCGGTGAGCCCGCCGCCGAGCTGGACGCCGGTGCGGCGCGAATAAGTGACGACTTCGGGCGTCGCGGTGATGATCTGCTCGACCTGTCGGAGGAGGTGGTCGGTGTCCGACAAGGCGGCGCCGGGCTGCGCCTTGTAATCGAGCACGAAGCCGCCTTCGTCCATCTTCGGCATGAAGCCGGACGGTACACGGGTCCAGGCGAGCGCGCCCAGCGCCGCCATGATCAGGCCGACGCTCACTGCGAACAGCACAGGGCGCGCGAGCGCGCGCTGCGCGGCGCGGTCATAGCCGCGCTCGATCCAGCCCGTGAAACGGTTAGCCTTCTCGGCCGCCGCGACGTCCTTGTCGCGCAGCCAATTGGCGGCCAGCAAGGGAATGACGAAACGCGCGTAGAGCAAGGAGAGGCCGAGCGCCGCCGCCATCGTCAGCGCGAGTGCCTTGAAGAAGCCTCCGGTTACGCCGCTGATGAAGGCAAGCGGTAAAAAGATGATGATGGTCGCCATGCTCGACCCGTAGAGCGGCTTCGCCATCTCGTTCGCCGCGGCAAGCAGCGCGTCGCGCCCGCCGGTGAGACCCTCCTGCATGCGGCGCATCATATGCTCGAGCATCACCACTGCGTCGTCGACGACGAGTCCGACCGCTGCCGCCATTCCCCCGAGCGTCATCATGTTGAGGCCCATGTGCAAGGCGAGCAGCGCGAGGCAGGTGCCGGCGAGCACCGCCGGCAAGGTGAGGCCGGTGATGACCATCAGCCGGAACGAACGGAGGAACAGGAAGAGGACCAGTCCCGCCAGCACCGCGCCGAGCAGGACCGCATCGCGCACCGCCGTGGCGGCGCCGGAGACCAGCTCCGACTGGTCGTAGAAGCGCGAAACGGTAACGCTCGGCGGCAGGCTGATCGCGGCCAGTCGGGCATCGACCGCCTTGACGATCGCGACGCTGTCGCCGGTCGGCGTCTGGCGGATATTGACCAGCACCGCCTCACGCCCATTCGAGGTGACCCGTGTGAACGTCGGCGCGGGAGCGGGCCGGATCAGGGCGATTTGCCCCAGCGTCACCACACCTCCGCTTGCCACCGGCGGCAGCGCGCCAGGGGAGGGTGGTGTCGCAGCCGACGTTCCGGCCTTGACCGGAATCGCGGCGATGTCGGCGATCGAGGCGGCGCGGCTTTCGACGAGGATCAGATACAGGCGGTGCCGGTCCTCGATCCGGCCGACCCCCCGTACGGCATTGGCCTTGCCGAGTGCGGTCGCAACGTCGGTGAGGCTGATCCCGAGCGCCTGCAGCCGACCGGGATCGACATCGACCGCGATCTCGCGCCGCGCGCCGCCGAGCACATCGATCCCGGCGGCGCCCGGCACCGAGATAAGTGCCGGCCTGACTTGCAGATCCGCGATCTCGCGAAGCGCGACGGGATCGAGGCTGCGCGAGGTGAGCGCGAGGCCGAGCACAGGGAAAATCGTCGGGTCGGACCTGCGGACGCTGAAGCGCGTGCCGGCCGGCAGGTCGGGGAGGATCGTTGCCAGTGCGCCCTGGGTCGCGAGCGTGGCGGCGACCATGTCTTCGCCCCATCGGAAATTGAGGCCGACTTCGGCGGAGCCGCGACTGGTGGTTGATCGGATGCGCGCGACTCCGGGCACTTCCCGAAGCGCGATTTCGATCGGCCGCGTGATTTCCCCCGCCATCTGCGACGCGTCGCGATCGCCCGCGTCGACCGCGACGACGACACGCGGATAATCGATGTGGGGAAACAGGCTTACCGGAAGCCGTGTCGCGGCGACCAGGCCTGCAAGCGTGAGCAGGAACACCGCCAGCCAGATTGCTCGCCTATGCTCTGCAAGCATGTGCCTCAACGCATGCGGACCTTCATTCCGTCTTCGAGCGCAGTGAGACCCTGCACCGCCACGATTTCGCCCGGCTTTAGGCCGCGCAGAACCGCCACCCGCGTGCCGTTGGCCGGTCCGACGGCGATCTCGCGGCGATGCGCGATGCCGCGGGCGATGACGAAGACGAAAGGCTGCCCTCCTTCGTCGAGGAGAGCCGCGTAAGGGATCGACGGCACGACCGCGGCTTGCGTTGCGACCACTTCGCCGCTCAGCGGTTCTCCGATGCCGATCCTGGCGGCGGCGGGCAGACGCGCAAACAGCGACGCGAGCCGTGTCTGCGGATCGACGAACGGGTCGACCGCATCAAGCGGGACGGTGAAGGGCGCACCGCCGGCGGAGGGGCTGATCCGCACCAGCGCCCGTGCGGGGATGCGGCGCGCGAGTGCGGGATCGATCCCGAAGCGCGCGCGCAGGTCTCCCGAGCGGGCAATCGTCGCCACCGGGGCGCCCGCTGCGACGACGCTGCCTGGGCCTGCAGCGATCATTTCGACATGGCCGTTGACCGGCGATCGAAGCGTGAGCGCGCGGTTGCGGATCGAAAAGCTCGCGAGCGTGGCGCCGGCGGTCTGCGCCAACGCATGTGCCGTTTCGACCTCTGCGTCGCTGACCAACCCGTCGCTGCGCAGGCGAGCCGCACGGGCGTAGGCGAGCTGCGCCGCGCGAGCATCGCTTTGCGCGCGCGCCAGATCGAGGCGCGAAGCGGGGGTCGGGGAAAGCCGCGCGATCAGCTGCCCTTGGCCGACGGCGCTTCCGACGGGGACGGCAATGCCGGCGACGATCGCTTCTTCCGGTGCCGAAAGGACCGCGCTGCCGCCGCTCCCCGCCTCGGCTGTGCCGTAGAGCTGCACGCTCTCCGCGGCGCGCGCCAATTCGGCACGCGCCACGCTGACCAGCGCCTCGGGCTGCGCCACCTGCTCCGGAGGGGCCGGCGAGCAGCACGCGAGCGCGAGCACGGCTGGGAGGGCGATCATCTTCATCCGGTCCACGCCTGTTGCAAAACGCCCGTCAGCAGCTCGAGCGCGATCGTCTGTTCCCCGATGTCGCGGTCCGCCTGTGCGAGCAGGATCTGCTTGTCGCGGAGCGCCTGTTCGGCGGTGGTCGCGGTGGCGAGCGGGAGGTCCCCGCGATTGGCCGCTCGCCGGCTGGCGGCCGCGAAGCGTTCGAGGGGGGGCAAAGCCTCCACAAGCGCGGCGCGTTGGGCTCCCAATATCCCCAGACCATTGACGGCCGCGGCGATTTCCGCGCGGGTCTGAAGCAGCCTCGCCTGATATTCGGCGCGGAGCGCGGTTCGCGTCGCCCGCTCTATGGCAATTCCGCCGCGATTGCGGTTCCAGATCGGCAGCGTGAAGGCGACGGCGGGGCCCAGCGTGACATTGTTCGCAGTATCGCGCGCGCCGTTGAAGGTGAGATCAAGTGTCGGGAACTGGTCGAGAACGGCTTTGTGCACAGCGGCTTCCTGTGCGGCATAGCCGGCTCTCAGTGCTTGCAGATCGGTGCGCTCGCGAACCGCAATGCGATAGAGCGTGGCGGCGTCGGGCGGCTGTGGTGGCGAGACAGAGGCGGCGAGCCGCAACGGAAAACCGGGCGCCAGCCCAACCAGCCGGACCAGTTCGGAACGCGCGGTCTCTAGATCCTTCTGCGCCGTGCGCAGCCGATCGGCCGCGTCGAACGCGGCGACGCGCGCGCCTTGCACCTGATCGGGGAGAATGTCGCCGCGACCGGCCGCCCGCAGCATCCGGCCAAGCAAAGCCTCGGTCGCGTCGCGGCTCGCCGCCGCAATCGCGATCGTCCGTTCGAGCGCTTGGATGCGGGCCGCCTGGAGGCGCGCCTGACCGGCCGTCTGCCACTCGGCCCACGCGAGGTCGAGCCTGACCCGGCGCGCTTCGGCGGTCGCCTGCTGACGTGCGACGCTGCGGGTCCGCAAGGCCGCGAGATTGAGCCCCAGGCTCGACGACAGGCCGAGATAGGTGTCCGGCCCGGACAGCACCTTGTCCGCGCCGAAGCTGAAGGTCGGATCGGGAAGAAGTCCGGCGGCGAACGCCTGAGCATCGGCCACGCCGGCTCGAAGCCGCGCTGCGGCAAGATCGGAATTGAACAGGACTGCGAGGGTCGCAATCGCGTTGGCGTCGAGTGGACGGGAGAGATCGAGCGCGGTCGGCCTGAGATACGGCCGATTGATCGTCGCCGCATCGGCGGCAATGACAGCCCCGATCGCGGGTGATGCAAGGTTCGAAGGCTGGTCGAGCGCTTCGCGGCGATAAGACGCGCAGCTGCTCGCAAGCAGCATCAGGACCACCGGCCCCACCAAGAATGGTTTCTTGCTAAGCAGCAGCACGTGTCGTTGGTTGAACCAAATGATCGGGCATGTCGAGCTTCACCGAAAGCGAAGGACGGGCGACCCCGTTTCCGCAGCAAATCCGCCAAGCATGAAAGGCGGCCGCCCTTCGCATCGGTGGCGATCGGCCGAATGCGATCTATTTGTGCTTTGCTGCTTTCGTCTCCGCTCGCGCCTCGCTTTGCTCCTTGGCGGCACTCTCATGCGTGCGGGATATGAGCCGGCCGTCGACCGCGCTGATTTGGACCTCCTCAACTCCGGAACGATGCGGCATCTGGATGTCGAAGCTGTAGAGTAGCTGGCCCTTTTCCGTCTCGAGCTCCGATTTGATGATCTTGCCGTGGAGGACGATGGCAAGCGCCTTGGTGCGAGCAGCCTGTTGGGAAATCTTCGGCTGCGGCGCCATCGCATTCGCGCCGGGCGCGATCATGAGCGAGGCCGCGGCAAAGCCGATCATGAACGTCTTCATAGGACTTTCCTTCTCTGCCCCCGTTTTCTTGCCCTTTTTGCAAGACGCCGCGGGGACCACCGACCCGCACGTCGCGCCGCGCTCGATCGCCTCCGTTCCCGCTCGGGCGCGTCTGTGCGGTCACGCCCGCATCGGTCTCACCAGCGCGAGGTGACGACGCACGGCTGTGAACATCCGCAGCAGGGCTTGCTCGATGGACCCGAACCCGTGTCTGCGCTGGATCCGGATGAGCTGGATCGCCAACGCTGCGAGCAGGCTGAGCAACAGGCCATGAGCCCAGGGCGCGACCGCGGCGAGATCATCCTCGATCAGGGCAGATATCCGCCAGAACAGGATGATCGCTAAAAGCCCTATCCCGAGTCCGATGGCGGAGCGTGACCTTTTGGGCGGGATGCCGAAGGTGAACCCGAACAACGGAAGGATGACGCAGAAAGCCGCCGCGGCGATCCGCGTCGAAGCCGAAGCACGCGCCATGATCGGGGTAAGGTCGTTTGCATCGCGCGCCCTGAACGGAACCAGCTGATCAAGATTGAATCGCTGCAGCCGGTCGCGGGGCGGCTTGGGTCTGGTCCGTCCTGGTCCGGCCACGGGCAGCGTGACTTTGAAGGTGTCGAACCCGACGCCGTGAGTGTCGCCAGCTCTTTGCCATGTGACGAATCCGTCCTTGAGCGCGAGCAGGATCTGGTCGTTCTGGGAGGGGACGACGATCGCCGTGCGCGCAGTCATTCTCACCGGGCCTTTTTCGATCACGATATCCTGGAGCAGATCCGATGACCCGCTGACCCGGCTGAAATAGAGCTGCGTGTCCGCGGCGAGCCGGTTTCCGAGCCCGGCCATCAACGCAAAGCCGAAATCACCTCGCGATACCGATTGCCCGATCCGGTCCAGCCGACGTTCCCCGGCCGGCTGAAGATAGCCCATCAACCC
>JAQGLH010000234.1 GCA_028293005.1 Alphaproteobacteria bacterium | reverse complement strand
CTTGCTGTGCCTCGTCGCTGTCTTGTTCGCGGTGCCGAGCCTGTTTCCGCAAGCGCAGGTCAACCAATGGGCGCCCTGGCTTCCGAGCGCGCGCATCAGCCTCGGTCTTGACCTTGCCGGCGGCAGTCACCTGCTGCTCGAGGCCGACACCGGCGACGTCGCCAAGCAGCGCCTCGAGCGGATGGAAGAAGTGATCCGAACCGAAACCCGGCGCGCCTCGCCCCGGATCGAGATCGGCGACATTTCCATCTCGGGCGGCCGCCTCACCTTCCTGGTGCGCAACCCCGCCCAGGTCGACGCCGCGGTCGAGATCGCGCGCAACCAGACGCAGCCTGCGGGGCTTGGCCAGCGCGACTGGAGCGTCAACGTCATCGACAGCAGCCGCATCGTCATGGAGCCGAGCAAGGCTGGGCTCGACCAGGCGCTGCACGACGCGATGAACACGGCCCGCGAGGTCGTCTACAATCGCGTCGATCCCGACGGCACCAAGGAAGTCACGGTGATCCGCCAGGGCGACAGGCGCATCCTCGTCCAGGTGCCCGGCCTCCAGGATCCCGAGGGGCTGAAGCAGCTGCTCGGCAAGACGGCCAGGCTCGAATTCAAGCTGGTCAATCTCAACGTCGATCCGGCGCAGATTGCCCAAGGCCGCGCGCCGGTGGGAAGCCAGGTGCTGCCTTATCCCACCAACCCAGGCGGTCCGCCGGCGATCGCCGTACAGCGCCGGGCCATGGTGACCGGCGACCAGCTGATCGACGCGCGCCAGGAATTCAATCCGCAGACCAACGAGCCGGTCGTCAGCATCCGCTTCAACACGGCGGGCGGCCGGCGCTTCGCGCGCGTGACGCAGGAGAATGTCGGCAAGCCGTTCGCGATCATCCTCGACGACGTCGTCATCTCCGCCCCCAACATCAACGAGCCGATCCTCGGCGGATCGGCGCAGATCTCGGGCAGCTTCACCGTCGAATCGGCCAACCAGCTCGCTGTCGCGCTCAAGTCGGGCAAGCTGCCGGTCGCACTCAAGGTGATCGAGGAGCGCACCGTCGGGCCCGAGCTCGGCGCTGATTCGATCCGCAGCGGCGCGATCGCGAGCGTCGCCGCGACCGCCGCCGTGATCTTCTTCATGCTGATCACCTACGGCAGGTTCGGCGCTTATGCGACGGTCGGCCTGATCCTCAACGCGTTGATGATTCTCGGCATCATGGCGGTGTTCAACGCGACGCTGACCTTGCCCGGCATCGCCGGCTTCGTGCTGACGATCGGCGCCGCGGTGGACGCCAATGTGCTGATCAACGAGCGCATTCGCGAGGAGCTCAGGCGCGGTCGCAAGGTCCTCGACGCGATCGACACCGGCTACCGCGAGGCTTCGACCGCAATCTTCGATGCGAACATCACCAACGTCATCGCCGCAATCATCATGTTCTACTTCGGCAGCGGTCCGATCCGCGGCTTTGCGGTCGTGCTGATGATCGGCATCGTCACCTCGGTGTTCACCGCCGTCAACATCACGCGGATGCTGGTCGCCTTGTGGGTCCGCCGGTCGCGCCCACGCGAGCTGCATATCTAAGGATTGCCCCATGCCTCTGCTGAAGCTGGTTCCCGACAATACCAACCTCGACTTCATGCGCTGGCGCAACGTCGCGCTGACGCTGTCGCTGATCGTGACGATCGGTTCAATCATCCTCGTGCTGGTGCGCGGGCTCAATCTCGGCGTCGATTTCGTCGGCGGGCAGATGATCCGCGCCACCTTCACGCAGGCCGCGCCGATCGAGGATGTGCGCGCGCGGATCGCCGCGCTCGGCGTCGGCGATGCCAATATCCAGGAGTTCGGCGATCCCAAGACGCTGTCGATCAGGATGGGGCTTCCGCAGGGCGGCGAAGAGGCCGCCAACGCCGTCGGCAGCCGCATCCGCACGACCATCTCGCAGAAATACCCGGATGCGGTGTTCGCGGTGGACACCGTCTCGGGCAAGGTCTCCAGCGAGCTTTACCGATCGGGCGCGCTTGCGATCGCGCTGTCGATGCTCGGGATCGCCATCTACATATGGTTCCGCTTCGAGTGGCAATTCGGCGTCGGCGCGCTGACCACCTTGTTCCACGACGTGTCGGTGACGATGGGTTTCTTCGCGCTCACCCAGCTCGAGTTCAACCTCAACGTCGTCGCCGCGATCCTGACGATCGTCGGCTACAGCCTCAACGATACCGTCGTGATCTACGATCGCATCCGCGAGAATTTGCGAAAATACCGCAAGATGGAAACCATCCCCTTGCTCAACCTTTCGCTCAACGAAACGCTGTCGCGCACGATCGTCACCAGCCTGTCGATCATGATCGCCTTGCTCACCCTGCTGCTGCTCGGGCCCGAAGTGATCTTCGGACTTACCATCGCCATCCTGCTCGGCATTTTCGTCGGCACCTATTCGTCGATCTATATCTCGGCGCCGATCCTCGTCTGGCTCAAGGTCGGCCCGGACAGCTTCCTCAGCAGGTCGGCCAATGTGGGCGAGCGGGTGACGAGCCAAAACGAAGGCTATTGAGGTGCCTCGCTTCGACAAGGGCAGCGCTGCGCGAGGCCCGGTCGTGCAGGCGATCACCGATCAAGGCTTTGCGGTCGACGGCGGCATCTACCGCGCGTTGCTGTTGACGCCCGAGCGCGCCGACCAATGGCCGGCACCGGCCCTCGACTCTCTGACGATCGACGATCTGGCGCCACTGCTGCGGCTCGATCCGCTGCCCGAGTTCGTGCTGCTCGGCACCGGACCGGCGCTCAAATTCCCGCCGCGCACACTGGTCGCGGCGCTAGACGCGCGCGGCATCGGCATCGAGGCGATGGACAGCCGCGCCGCGGCGCGGACCTGGGGGCTGCTGCGCGGCGAGGAAAGATGGATCGCGGCGGCACTGATGCCGCTGCACTGACTTCCCGGCGCAGGACGGCACCTTTTCTGCGCAAGCCGGTGCGGGGCTCGATCAAAAACGTGCAGCGATCTCCGACAAATGCTCGAACAGCGCGCGGCTGTTCTTTTCCCAGCTGAACTTCTGCGCGGCCTGCCGCACCTGCTCCGGATCGGCCGGCCGGTCGAGCAAATCACGCACCGTGCGCGCGATCGCG
>JAQGLH010000223.1 GCA_028293005.1 Alphaproteobacteria bacterium | reverse complement strand
CGGCCGGCAGCGGGTGGTGACCGAAAGCGCCAACCAGACGTTCGCGCCGCGGATCTCGCCCGACGGCCGCTTCATTCTCTATTCGATGTCGGTCAACGGCAATACCGACATCTACCGCGTGTCGGTCAACGGCGGTTCCTCGACGCGGCTGACCAACTCGCCCGCGATCGACGTCGGCGGCAGCTATTCGCCCGACGGATCGAAGATCGTGTTCGAAAGCGACCGTTCGGGCAGCCAGCAGCTCTATGTGATGAATGCCGACGGCTCGAACCAGCGCCGGATCAGCTTCGGCGGCGGCCGCTATGCGACGCCCGAATGGAGCCCGCGCGGCGATCTGATCGCCTATACCAAGATCGCCGGCAACTTCCGTGTCGGCGTGATGACGCCGGACGGCGGCGGCGAGCGGCTGCTGACCAACAGCTGGCAGGACGAGGCGCCGAGCTGGTCGCCCAACGGCCGCGTGATCCAGTTCTTCCGGACCAGCCAGGGCCGCGGCGGCAAGTCGAGCGTCTGGCAGGTCGACCTGACCGGCACCAATGAGCGCCGCATCCCCACCCCGCTCGACGGATCGGATCCGGCCTGGGGGCAGTTGCTGCCCTGAGCCTCGCACTCAAGACGAGTTTCGCACCGAAGGAGAAGACGATGAACGCATCCCTGAAGCTCGCCGCGATCGCGGCCGCACTCGCGATGACCGCCGGCTGCGCCAAGAAGCCGCCGGCGGAACTTCCCCCGGCGCCGTCGACGGGGGAGACGCAGGCGCCGCCGAGCACCGGCGTCGAGAATGCGATCATCCCCGGCTCGCGGGCCGATTTCCTGCGCAGCGTGCCTTCCGACCGCATCCTGTTCGACACCGACATGTACGATGTCGACGATCGCGATCGCGCGGTGCTCGATGCGCAGGCGCAGTGGCTGCAGCGCTATCCCAATGTCCGCGTCACGATCGAAGGCCATGCCGACGAGCGCGGCACGCGCGAATATAATCTGGCGCTCGGCGATCGCCGCGCCAATGCGGCCAAGAACTACCTCCAGAGCCACGGCATCGCGGCGTCGCGGATGACCGTGATCAGCTGGGGCAAGGAACGGCCCGAAGCGATTGGTTCGGACGAAAGCGCCTGGGCCCAGAACCGCCGCGCGGTGACCGTGATCCCGCAATAACGGAGCCGGAAAATTCCTCCCCGGGAATCGGGGAGGAAACGACCGTCACTCGTCCCGGAAAATCGCGACCTCGCGCCCGTTCGCCGAGGCCGTGCCGCGGTACATGCCGGGGGTGTTGAACGAATAGACCGTATCGCCGGCCGGCGTCACGACGATGACGCCGCCGCTGCCGCCAAGCTCGCCGACGTCGGCGATCACCGCGTCGGCGGCGGCCTGGGCGTCCTCGGCCTTGAGGCGCATCCGGGCGCAAATCTCGTGCGCGACCGCGGCACGGATGAAATATTCGCCGGCACCGGTCGCGGAGACGGCGCAGGCGCGGTCGTCGGCATAGGTACCGGCGCCGATCACCGGCGTATCGCCGATCCGGCTCCAGCGCTTGCCGGTGAGCCCGCCGGTCGAGGTCGCGGCGGCGACGTGGCCGTGGCTGTCCACCGCGACCGCTCCGATCGTGCCGTATTTGACCTCGGTGTCGAACGCCGAATGCTCGCGCGCCTTGAGCTCGTCGAGCTGGCGCCGCCGCTCCTGCGTCGAGAAATAATCCGGCCCGACCTGCTCGAGGCCCTGCTCGCGCGAGAATTGATCGGCGCCCTTGCCGCCCAGGAAGACGTGGTCGCCTTGCTCCATCACCGCGCGTGCGAGGCTGATCGGGTTCTTGGTGCCGCTCACGTTGGCGACTGCTCCGGCGGCGCGAGTGCGGCCGTCCATGATCGCGGCGTCGAGCTGGTGCCCGCCGTCATAGGTGAAGACCGCGCCTCGCCCGGCGTTGAAGTTGGGATCGTCCTCGAGCGCCTTGGCGGCGGCCTCGACCGCGTCGACCGCGCTGCCGCCGCTCGCCAGCAGCGCCGCACCCGCCTCCAGCGCGCGATCGAGCCCGGCGCGCAGCTCCTTCTCCTTATCGGGCTTCATCTGCGCGCGCTCGATGATCCCGGCGCCGCCGTGGATCACCAACTTCCAATCCTGTGCCGCCGCGGCTGTGCTCATCATCATCGCTCCCAAGGTCATCAGCCAACGCATCGCCCCAACGCATCGGCCCAACGCATCGCATGTCTCCCGTCTCCCGCTCATCGATAATTAAGCTGCTGCCGGCCATGATTGGGGATGAAGCCCGAAAGCCCGCTTTCCCCCGTGCCTTGGCCTCACCGCCGCAAAAGACTATATTGAAGCATGTCCATTCGACCTTGGCGCGATATCGCGCGCCGTCCCTCGCGCCAGATCATGGTCGGCAACGTGCCGGTCGGCGGCGACGCGCCCGTCACCGTCCAGACGATGACCAACACGATCACCGCCGACGCCAAAGCGACGATCGACCAGATCCGGCGCTGCGAGGAGGCGGGCGTCGACATCATCCGCGTCTCCTGCCCCGACGCCGCCTCGACCGCCGCACTGAAGGAAATCGTGCGCGCCGCGAATGTGCCGATCGTCGCCGATATCCATTTCCACTACAAACGCGCGCTCGAAGCCGCCGACGCCGGCGCCGCGTGCCTGCGCATCAACCCGGGCAACATCGGCTCGAACGAGCGGGTGGCGGAGGTCGTGCGCGCCGCCAAGGCGAACGGCTGCGCGATCCGCATCGGCGTCAACGCCGGCAGCCTCGAGCGCGACCTGCTCGAGAAATATGGCGAGCCTTGTCCCGAAGCGTTGGTCGAAAGCGCGCTCGACCATATCAAACTGCTCGAGGACCATGATTTCCGCGACTATAAGGTCGCGGTGAAGGCGAGCGACGTGTTCCTCGCGGTCGCCGCCTACCAGCAGCTCTCCGAAGCGGTCGATTGCCCGCTCCACCTCGGCATCACCGAGGCCGGCGGCCTGATCGGCGGCACGGTCAAATCGGCGATCGGCATCGGCTCGTTGCTATGGTTCGGGATCGGCGACACGATCCGTGTGTCGCTCTCGGCCGAGCCCGAGGAAGAAGTCCGCGTCGGCTTCGAGATACTGAAGGCAATGGGGATCCGTCATCGCGGCGTGCGCGTCGTCTCCTGCCCAAGCTGCGCGCGCCAGGGCTTCGACGTGATCCGAACCGTGCAGGCTCTGGAGGAACGGCTCGCGCATATCTCGACGCCGCTGTCGCTGTCGGTGCTCGGCTGCGTCGTCAACGGCCCGGGTGAGGCGCGCGAGACCGATATCGGCATCACCGGCGGCGGCAACGGCACGCACATGGTCTATCTTTCGGGTGTCACCGACCATCATATCCAGGACGCCGACATGATCGACCATATCGTCGGGCTGGTCGAAGCCAAGGCCGCCGAGATCGAGCGCGAGGCGGCGCTGGCGCCGCTCTCCGACGCTGCGGAATGACCGACCAATGAGCGGCGGGGAATGAGCGGCTGTTGCGGTCATGGCGGCGACGCGATCGCGATCGCGATGCGGCGCGCGGAGACCCGCCGCGTCCTGCTCATCGTGCTTGCCGTCAACGCCGCGATGTTCGTGGTCGAGTTCGGTGCGGGTGTCATCGCGCAATCGGCCTCGCTGATGGCCGATTCGATGGACATGCTTGGCGATGCCCTCGTCTATATCGTCAGCCTCTATGCCCTCGACCGTTCGCAGCGCTGGCGTGCCGGCACGGCTTTGTTCAAGGGCGGCTTCATTCTTCTGCTCGGGCTCGGCGTCATCGCGCAGATCGGGCACAAGGTCGTCAACGGCGTGCCGCCTTCCTCGACCCTGATGCTGATCTTCGGCGCGCTCGCGCTTGCGGCGAACCTGTTCTGCCTGCGGCTGCTGTGGCGCTTCCGGGCGGACAATGTGAATCTGTCGAGCACGGTGGAATGCTCGCGCAACGACGTCATCGCCAATGCCGGCGTGATCGCCGCCGCCGGCGGCGTCGTCCTGTTCCAGTCGCCGTGGCCGGACATTGCGGTGGCGGTCGCGATCGCCTTCCTATTCTTCCGCTCGGCGATCCGGGTGATCGCCGAGGCCTGGCCGCAATATCGCCATGCCCAGGTTCATCCCGCCCAATAATTGCATTCCGGCGGAGCACTCCGCAGTCGGCGCACCGACTTAACCCGCTTTTAGTGCGTGCCGATCTATTGTCGGCGGCATGAGGGCTGCACTCGCAACCGTAATTCTCGCCGGCACCGGCATCGGGCTCCTGCTGCCGGGCGGGCGCTCCGCTGCGCCGGCTCCGGCCTCCTCTGTTCTCGCCGACGCGTACCGGGAAACGCATCTGGACCGCAGCCGGGGCGGTCATTTCTTCGTCACCGGCAAGGTCGAGGGCAAGCCGGTGCATTTTGTCATCGACACTGGCGCATCGGATGTCGTGCTGACCACCGAGGATGCCCGGCGCATCGGCCTTCGATTTTCGGAAGATGAATTCGCTGTCATCGCGCGCGGAGCGTCGGGCGACGTCTGGGGCAAGGACGTCATGTTCGACAAGGTGTCGGTCGAAGGAAAGGACGTGACGCACGTCCGCGGCGCAATCGCCAGGGACCTCGACGTCTCGTTGCTTGGCCAGACCTATCTGTCGCGTATCACCGCTGTGCAGATGAACGGAGATTCGATGATCCTCCGATAGCTGCTGCCGGCGCGAGGTGACGCGACCGCGCGGCCTCGCTATCGCAGGGCGATGGCTCCATCCGTTTCGCGCCAGCACATCGTCTTGCCGGTCGCGGTCGGCTTGCTCGGCATCGCCTTTTTCTCGACGATGGACGCGGTGATGAAGGGGCTGTCGATCACGCTCGGCGCCTACAATGCGATGCTGTGGCGGGTGATCATCGGCGTGCCGCTCACCGGCCTGCTTTATGCCGCGTGGCGGCTGCGGGGGCGGTTGCCGCCGCCGAGCCGCGCGGCGATGCGGCTGCACCTGATACGCGGCATCGTCAGCGCGGGCATGGCGGTCGCGTTCTTCTGGGGGCTGGTGCGGATGCCGCTTGCGGAAGCGATCGCGCTGTCGTTCATCGCGCCGCTGATCGCGCTCTACCTTGCCGCATTGCTGCTCGGAGAGAAGATCGGACGGCGGGCAATCGCGGCGTCGGTGCTCGGCCTTGCCGGCATGCTGCTCATCCTGTCGGCCAAGGCGAGCGGCCCGGCCGAGCAAAGCGACTGGGCAGCAGTGCTCGCGATCCTCGGCTCGGCTGTGCTCTACGCTTACAATATCGTGCTGATGCGCCAGCAGGCGCAAGTGGCGGGTCCGCTCGAGGTCGCTTTCTTCCAGAACCTCACCGTCGCGGCCGTGCTTGGCCTAGTCGCGCCTTTGCTCGCCGCGATCCCCCCGGCCGGCGAGCTGCCGGGGCTGGCGGCGGCGGCGTTGCTGGCCTCGGCATCTTTGCTGCTGCTCGCCTGGGCCTATCGCCGCGCCGAGGCGCAGCGGCTCGTCCCGGTCGAATATAGCGCATTGATCTGGGCGGCGCTGTACGGCTCGATCTTCTTCGACGAGCAGGTGCAACTCGCGACGATGGCCGGAGCGGCGCTGATCGTCGGCGGCTGCGTGATCGCGGCGCGGACACAGCGCGAGCCGGTCTCGCCTGCCGAGGCGGCGGTATGAGCGCGGCGCTCGCCTGGCTGCTGCTCGTGATCGGCGGCCTGTTCGAGGTCGGCTTCACCACCTGCCTGAGGTTCGTCGACGGGTTCAGGAACCTGGCCTGGACTTTTGCCTTCCTGGTCTCGGTCTCGATCAGCATGGGCTTGCTCGCGCTCGCGGCGCGCGCGATCCCGATGGGGACCGCTTATGCGGTGTGGACCGGCATCGGCGCGCTCGGCACGGTGATGGTCGGCATCCTCTGGTTCGGCGAGCCGCTCGGCCCGGCGCGGCTGCTGCTGCTGATCGGACTGATCGCCTGCATCATCGGCCTGAGGCTGGTCGCGGGATGAGCTTCGATCCGGGCCTGTTCGCGCTGGCCGAGGAGGCGCTCGAGCCATTGGGCGTCGTGACGATGCGCAAGATGATGGGCGGCGCGATGCTCTATTGCGACGGCCTCGTGTTCGCATTGCTCTACGGCGATGCGATCTGGCTCAAGGCCGATTCCGAGAGCGACGCCCGCTGGGACGCGCAGGGCTGCGAGAAGTTCACGATCAGCTTCAAGGACGGCAAGGTCGACGTGATGAACTATCGCCGCGCGCCCGACGACGTCTACGACGATCCGGACGCGCTGTGCGATTGGGCGCGGCTGGCGCTCGAGGCGAGCGCACGCAGCGCGGCGAAGAAGCCGTCACGGCGGGCAAGCTCGGACCCGTCCTGAGCGTCGGCCGTCAGCGCGCGGCCGGCTCCAGATAGGGAGCGACCTCGGGACTGTCCTCGACCGATGGCAGCATGCGCGGGGCGATCCTCGCTCGCGACGCCTGCTCATAGGCATAGCCCAGCGACAGGATCGAGGCATCCGCCCATTTGCCGCCGATGAAGCTCAGCCCCACCGGCAGTCCCTTGACCGCACCCATCGGCACGGTGAGATGGGGATAGCCGGCCACGGCGGCGAGGCCGCCGGCGCCGCCGCCCGAGATCTGGTCGCCATTGACCGCGTCGATCGGCCAGGCGGGCGGCATCGTCGGCCCGACCAGCGCAACCAGATCATGCTCTTTCAGCAGGCGGTCGATGCCGCGTCGGCCCGCGCGGTCGAACGCGGCGGCGCGTGCCTTTTCATACGCCGGATCGCCGAGCCCCTTGGTCTGCTCGGCCTGCTCGAACAGATCCTGGCCGAATAGCGCGAGCTCGCGCCCCGCCTGCGCCTTGTTGAATGCGATGAGATCGGCGAGCGTCCGGGTGCGCACGGCGGGAGGAGTCGAGCCGAGATAGGCGTTGAGATCGCTCTTCAACTCGGTAAGCAGGATGGTCTGCTCGTCACGACCGATCTCGTCCAGCCCTTCGAAGCTGGTGATCTCGATCAGCGTCGCCCCTTGCGCCTTCAAGGTGGCAAGCGCCTTTTCGAAGGCGTGATCGGTGCCGAATCCGCTGGCGAAGCGCATCACCCCGATCCGCTTGCCGCGCAGCGCCGTCGGCGACAGCCGGGCAGCGAAATCGGTGCGATGCGCGTCGGCTTCGGAGGTTGCGGGATCGGCGGGATCGCTGCCGGCGATGGCGCCGAGCAGCATCGCCGCCTCGCGCACGGTCCGTGCCATCGGCCCGGCCGTATCCTGGCTGTGGCTGATCGGCACGATGCGGCTGCGGCTGACGAGGCCGACGGTGGGCTTGAACCCGACGATGCCGTTGATCGCGGCGGGGCAGGTGATCGACCCGTCGGTTTCGGTGCCGATCGCCGCCGGAACCATCCCCGCCGCGACCGCGACCGCGCTGCCGCTGCTCGATCCGCAGGCGCTGCGGTTGAGCGCATGCGGATTGCGGGTCTGGCCGCCGACCGCGCTCCATCCCGAGATCGACCGGCTCGAACGGATGTTCGCCCATTCGGACAGATTGGCCTTGCCGACGATCACGGCCCCGGTTGCGCGAAGGCGGCTCACCAGCGGTGCATCGCGTTCGCTGACATTGTCCCTCAGCGCGAGGCTGCCGGCCGTGGTCGGGAGACCTCGCACCTCGATATTGTCCTTGATCAGCACCGGCATGCCGAACAGCGGCCCGCGCGGTGCGCTGCTGCGATCGAGCATCCGCGCCTGAGCCAATGCGGTCATGTCGAGCGCGATCACCGCGTGGAGTTTGGAATTGTCCCCTTTTATCCTCTCGATCGCCGCTGTCGTCATTGCCTGCGCGCTGAGCGCGCGGGCTGGCCGCGTCATCCCCTCACCGTGCGGGAGGAGCAGCAGAAATGGTGCGAGGACGAAAAGCAAACGCATCGGCAACCCCTTGAACGGGCAGGATCAAGATGGCCGGGATTGCGCCTTGCTGTCCAGCGGCGACGCTTTGCCGCGGCTTCCCACACGGTGCAAAAATGCTAAGGCGCGGGCATGAGCAAGGGGCCGCAACGGATCAGAGGAACCCAGGACATCTGGGGCGAGGAAGCCGACCGCTTTCAAAATGTCGTCGACACGTTCGATCGCGTGCGCCGCCTTTACGCGTTCCAGCGGATCGAGATCCCGGTGTTCGAGGCGACCGCGGTCTTCTCGCGGTCGCTCGGCGAGACCACCGACGTCGTCGCGAAGGAGATGTACACCTTCCTCGATCGAGGTGGCGATTCGCTGACGTTGCGGCCCGAGTTCACCGCCGGCATCTGCCGCGCCTATCTGTCCGAAGGCTGGCAGCAGCTAGCGCCGCTCAAGGTCGCCACGCACGGCCCGGTGTTCCGCTATGAGCGGCCGCAAAAGGGCCGTTTCCGCCAGTTCCACCAGCTCGACGCGGAGATCGTCGGTTCCGAATCCCCGGCCGCCGACGTCGAGCTGCTCGTCTTCGCCGACCAATTGCTGAGCGAGCTTGGCATCGCCGACGGCGTGACCTTGCAGCTCAACACGCTCGGCGACGCGGAGACGCGCGAGGCCTGGCGGCAGGCGCTGGTCGCCCATTTCGAAGCGCACCGCGGCGATCTTTCGGAGGACAGCCTCGCGCGGCTCGACAAGAATCCGCTGCGCATCCTCGACAGCAAGGATCCGCGCGATCGGCCGGTCGCCGACAGTGCCCCGGCGATCGACGATTATCTCAGTACCGCCGCGGCCGATTTCTTCGCGCAGGTCACCGCCGGGCTCGATGCGTCGGACGTCGCCTGGACGCGCAACGCGCGGCTGGTGCGCGGGCTCGATTATTACCGCCACACCGCGTTCGAGTTCGTCACCGACCGGCTCGGTGCGCAAGGCACGGTGCTGGCCGGCGGGCGCTATGACGGGCTGATCGAATCGCTCGGCGGGCCGCACACGCCCGCGGTCGGCTGGGCGGCCGGGATCGAGCGCCTGGCGATGATGATCGGCGCGCCCCCGCCCGAATCCCCGGCGGTCGTCGTCGTCCCGCTCGGCGAGCGCGCCGAAGCGGAGGCGCAGCGCATCGTCGCGGGTCTGCGCCGCGAGGGCGTCGCTACCGACATGGCCTACCGCGGCAACATGAAGAAGCGGCTTGGCCGCGCCAATTCCTTGGGCGCCGCTTACGCACTCATCCTTGGCGACGACGAGCTCGATCGCGGC
>JAQGLH010000122.1 GCA_028293005.1 Alphaproteobacteria bacterium | reverse complement strand
CTCGATGTACAGTCGCGCGAAATGGCCTGACATCGCGCGCAGGAACTCATCACTCCGGTCCAGATGCTCGAGGACGTGGGACAGGATCAGGACATCAAATTCCTTGCCGAGGTAATCGCGCGCATCTCCCACCCTGAATTCGATGTCAGGGTAGGCACGCTGGGCCAGTTCGATGGCCGCAGCGTCATGGTCCACTCCGAGTACGTGCGGGGTGATCTTCGCGATGCTGGCGGTGATCACCCCAATGCTGCAGCCAAGGTCAAGAACGCGATCCGATGGCTTGATACCACCCAAAAGGAATTCATTTCGCCGAACAGGGTGCTTCTCAGCCTCGTAGACATGGAACGACGTTTCATGTGCGAAGCGGTGGAATATCCAGGCCAGATCCAAGAACAGGTTGAGTTGGCTTTTGGCCGCGAAGGGGAGGGCTCGCTTGATGAGATAGAGCACCGCCATCAGCGGAAGCCGCGCTTTCTGTCGTGCAAGGACCACTCTCATCGGCGCAGCTTATTGGGGCGGTGGCGGAAATCAACCTGCGCATCAGTCCCAATCGAGGTTTCGCCTTCAAATAGCGACGCCGGCAATGGGCGTCGCTGAAGTCGAAAAATCGCGGCCAATTCGGCCCAATGGGGCTATTCTTCGCCTGTCTTATCTGGCGCGAGCCGCGATCGAGGAGAAGCGCATGGCCTATGACCAGGCAAGGCTAAAGGCTGACCGCGCTCTGGCGTCGTCGCCCGGTGCGCTCAAGGCCGTCATCGAAAGGCTGGACCGCTGATGTGCGCGCGAACCGATGCCGCGCTTGCCGTGCGGGCCGCGGCGCAGGGTCTTCGCTACGCCTGCCTTTCGTGGCTTCCCGAGGGGCTGCAACAAGGCGGCTACACGCCTGTCTGCCTTCCGCCCATGGCGCCGCATCCCCCACTAACGCGATCAACTGTCAGGCGGGGCGTCGACCCCGCATCTACGATGGAGCTCTTCATGCAGCTCAGCGCAATCGGCCTCGCCCTCATCAGAGACCATGAGGGCCTGAGGCTCGACGCCTATCTTTGTCCCGCCAAGGTGTGGACGATCGGCTACGGCTCGGCCGGGCCGGGTGTCCGCGCCGGCTTGCGCATCAGTGAGGCGGAAGCTGAGGCGTTGCTGCGCAGCGACGTTGCACGGTTCGAACAGGGCGTGGGGCGCATCGCCGGCCGATGCACGCAGGGCCAGTTCGACGCGCTCGTCTCGTTCGCGTTCAATCTTGGGCTGGGTGCGCTGATGTCCTCGACCTTGCTCAAGAAGCACAAGGCGGGCGACCATCAAGCCGCGGCGGCCGAGTTCGCGCGCTGGGTGAATGCCCGCGGGCGGCGACTGCCCGGTTTGGCCAAGCGACGCGCGGCCGAAGCGGCGCTTTACCTGTCGTGAGCGGACCGCCCGATCCTGGCCCGTCGGTCCAGGCGGAGCAATGCGTGCGCTGATGGTGTGGATGTTGTTCGGCGCCGGCATCGTCTGCACCGCTGGCCAGCTGTGCGCTGCTGATCGCCTGGCTGGGCGACTGGCCGGCGAGGCTCCAGGCCGACCGCGCGCTCGCGTCGTCGCTCGGCGCGCTGAAGGCGGTGATCGAAGGGCTGGACCGCTGATGTGCGCGCGAACCGATGCGGCGCTTGCCGTGCGTGCGGCGGCGCAAGGGCTCCGTTCCGTGTGCCTTTCGAAGCTTCCGATGGGCCTAATTCAGGATAGTTGCACGCTGCCCTATTTGCCGCCTGCGGCCCCCGACGTCGAGCGAATGTTCACGAAGCTGGCAGGGTTCGAGATCGACGACAGCGCGGCTTAGTTCCGACCACGTTGTGATCAAAGCTGGCGAGCAGACGCCGCAGCTCGATGCGCCCTAAATAGCGAGCTGCGACAGAGGCGATTAGGCCGTCCTTTCTTCAGCGAATAACCCCGCAGCGAACAAACTGGCCGTCATTCCAGAGGGCCATTTCGCCACGACATCTCGCGCACAGGATCAGCGCCGTCTGGGAGGATTTCCTATGGGTTTGCTAGATCGAACGAGGAGGCCTGTCACAGGTCTTTTGAGTTCCTACCCCTTTGCCCAGAACTTTGCGCTCTCTTCTCCCGCCGGCCAAATGCCGGAGCAATTCGTCGGCATGTGGGCCTCGGGACCCGACGGCTCCCTGCGTCCGATACCTGACCAGCGGACTTCCAATGCCTATTCGCCCGCTGTGCCAGCCTCCGAGCAGCAGATTCAGATGGCGCAATTCATTCCCGTACCGCTTCCTGGGCGACGGCTGCCGCCAGGCATGCCGCTGCCCCCGCCGAATCTGCCTCCGATCAGTCTGCCCCCAATCTCCCTACCTCCGTCTATTCCTGTTCCTCTACCGTCGGATCTTCCAATCATCATTCCTCTCCCCTTGCCCAGGCTCGGCGGAGACGATCCTCCACGAAACCCGCCAAGCAATCCGCCGCGCAGACGGAAGAAATCGGACGACGTATGCGAACAGGAATGGCAGGCGAGGGATCGAGCCTGCTATGCTAGGCTTCGCTCAAAATCAGGGATAGCCGCGTGCAAGAGTCGTTCTACGATGCTATATGGTGACTGCCTCGCTGGAAGGCCGGAAGGTCGTTTCGAGCCAGGAGACTTTGCTCATTATCATTAGCGCATCATGATATTATTCGAACGGCAATATAACATAAAAGACGGCGGGCAAATCTTGCTCAAGTTCTTCGATCCTATCGAGGAAGGCGACGACTATTATCGCTGCCGACTAGTCATCGAATGGCCTTCGGGGCGTGTGACCGATATCCACGGGTCCGGCTTCGACCGGCTCGATGCTTTGCTCAATTCCGTCGCACTCGCACGCATAAACATCGAGACTCGCGAGGAATGGCAGAAGGGGAATGTCACCTGGATGTCAGGAGATGACGCTTCGACCGATCC
>JAQGLH010000175.1 GCA_028293005.1 Alphaproteobacteria bacterium | reverse complement strand
TTCGGACGCGGCCCGACGACGCGGCTCCGCGACGTGACGCTCTACCGCCGCCAGGGCGGCACGCTCACCGAGACGACCAGCGGCGCCGAAGCGCGGCCTGAGGATGGTGGCTGGCGGCTTTCGACGGTGAGGATCTTCGATGTCCAGAGCGGAACCGTGCGAACGGCCCCGTCTGCGATCGTTGCGCGGGGCATCACCTCCGATCAGTTCACTCTCGCGCGCGTCTCGGCGGACGAGCAGGATTTTCCGACGCTGAAGCGGTCGATCGAGGAGCTGAAGCTTGCCGGACGGCCGACGGGGCCCTTGGAGGCAAGCCTGTGGCACAAAGTTTCCGCGCCTATGTCTGCCGTGCTGATGCCGTTGCTCGCGGGGGTCGCGGCGTTCGGCCTCGCCCGTTCCGGCCAATTGTTCCTGCGCGCCATCCTCGGGATGGCGCTTGGCTTCGCTTATTTCGTAGTCGACAACTTCGCGCTCGCGATGGGCAATTTCGGCGCTTACCCGCCGCTGCTCGCCGCATGGGCACCCTTTTTTCTGTTCCTGCTGATCGGCGAGACGGTCCTGATTCGTACTGAAGAATGAGGCAGATGGCCCGCGATTGCCGCGAATCCGCCGCATTGCGCTTGCATCAGCACGGTCCCATATGGTCGAGTTGCAGGTCCGCCGGATCGATGTGAACCAAGCACGGGCTGGCGACCAACGGGAATGGAAACAAAGGGAATATAGGGTGAAAATCGCGACTTCGGTGCGGCCATCCTTCTGGAATCGGACGCATCACCTCGATAAAATGACGTTCAAGGAGCTGGTCGTTGCCTATGTGCAATACCCGGCGATCATCGCCTATGTGTTGCTCGCGCTCGTCGCGATCGGCTTCTACGTCGAACGCCCTGCCCCGCTATTGCCGTCGCTGACCGCCGCGCTCGCGGCCGCCCTCATCTATCCGCTCGTCTGGTACATCCTTCACCGCTGGGTGCTGCACAGCCGCTGGATGTTCAAGGTCGCGCCGCTCGCCGCGACCTGGAAGCGCATCCATTACGACCATCACCAGGATCCCAATCACCTCGAGGTCCTGTTCGGCGCCTTGCACACGACATTGCCGACGATCGCGATCGCGACCGCGCCGATGGGCTATGCGATCGGCGGATTTGGCGGCGCCTGCGCAGCCTTCGCGACTGGGCTTCTGACCACCTGCTTCTACGAATTCTGCCACTGCATCCAGCATCTCGCCTACAAGCCCAAATCGAAGTGGCTCGCCGAGATGAAGCGACGGCACATGGCGCACCACTTCCATGACGAGAATGGCAATTACGGCATCACCACCTTCCTGTGGGACAAGCTGTTCGGCACCTTCTACGACCGCGGCGAGCGGCCGGAAAAGAGCCCGACCGTCTTCAACCTGGGCTACACGCCCGAAATCGCGCGCCGTTGGCCCAAGGTCGCCGAGCTTTCCGGCGGGGTGGAAACCGGCCATCCGCGGCAGCGCGATCGCTAGCGGATTGGGCTTGCGCTCCGGCGACGACGAATGAACGCTCCCCCGCCCACTGTCCGCGCCGTTGCATCGGCAGCGGATCGCAAAGCGTTCGTCGACCTGGCTTATCGGCTGAACGCCGCCGATCCGCACTGGATCCCACCATTGCGGAGCGAGGTGCACGGCCTCATCACGCCGGGCAAGAACCCTTGGTTCGAGCATGCCGAAGCGGCTTTTTTTCTGGCCGAGCGGGGCGGCCGCGAGGTTGGCCGGATCTCCGCCCAGGTCGACCAGCTGGTGCTCGAGACGATGGGCGCGGGCACCGGCCAATGGGGCATGTTCGAGGCCGAGGATCAGGCCACGGCCGAAGCGTTGATGGCGCACGCCGAGCAATGGCTGCGCGACAAGGACATGACCCGTTCGATTGGGCCGTTCAGCCTGTCGATCTGGGATGAGCCCGGGCTTCTGATCAAAGGCTTCGATCATAGTCCGACGCTGATGATGGGGCACAACAGCCCGGCGTATCAGGCGTGGGTCGAGGCCACCGGCTATCGGGCCTTGAAGGATCTCTTCACCTACGACCTCGACATAACCGTCGCAATGCCGCCGATCGTCCAGCGTATCGTCGCAAGCGGCGAGCGTAACGGCCGGATCCGTATTCGCGAGGTCGACAAGTCGCGCTTCGACGAGGAGGCCGCGCTGATTCTCGGTATCCTCAACGATGCATGGTCGACCAATTGGGGCTTCATCCCGCTGACCAATTCGGAAATCGCTTATGCGGCCAAGAAGCTGAAGCCGATCGTCTATGAGGATTTGATCCGGGTCGCGGAGCTCGATGGCGAACCGGTGGCGTTCATGATGACGCTTCCGGACATGAACGAGCTGATCAAGGATCTCGACGGAAAGCTGTTTCCGTTCGGCTGGGCCAAATTGCTCTGGCGCCTCCGCAATCCTAAGGTGCGGACGATGAGAGTGGCGCTGATGGGGGTGCTGAGACGGCTGCAATCTACCCGCCTTGCAAGCCAGCTCGCCTTCATGATGATCGAATATACCCGCCGCGACGCGCTCAAGCGCTACAGCGCCAGCCGCAGCGAGATCGGCTGGATCCTGGACGACAATGCGGGCATGCGTTCGATCGCCGAGGCGATCGATAGCCACATCAATCGCGTCTACCGAATCTACGAAAAGTCGCTCTGACAGACGGAATCGGCGGACCCGAGAGGCCGTCAGCGTCGTTACTGCGTCCGATCTTACCGATGCAGGACGAGCCCGATGAAATTTGCCGTTCACGCCGCCGCGCTTGCGGCCGTCGCACTGCTCCCCGCGTGCGGAGGCGACTCCTCCTCGAAACTCAGGGAGGCTGCCGAGCAAAGCGATCCAGCAGCTGCCAATGTGCTGCTCGACGAGGCGAACGCGATCGACGAGCGGGGCAGTAGCGGTTCGCTCAGCGACCCCAATTCGCCCGCGCAGAAAGCGCTCGAGCAAGCGGGCGCGGTGACTGCCTCGGCAGCGCCGCCGCCGCCACAGGAGCCACCACCTCCGGTTGGGGCAAAGCCACACGGGTCACGCGATCCGGTGCCGCCGCCGAAGGTCGACGCCGCACCGCCGCAAGGAGCGCCGAAAAGCTAGTCGACCTGCAGTTCGACCCAGGTCGGCGCATGGTCCGACGCTTTCTCGCGGCCGCGATAATCCTTGTCGACGCCGGCATCGAGCAAACTGTCCGCGGCGTGCGGTGACAGCAAGAGATGGTCGATGCGGAAGCCCGCGTCGCGCTGCCAGGCACCCGCCTGATAATCCCAAAAAGTATAGACGGCGCCTTCGGGATAGCGGGCGCGAATCGCGTCGGTCCAGCCCTGGTTGAGGATGCGACGAAACGCGGCGCGGGTTTCGGGCTGCATCAGCGCGTCATGTGCCATCGCCCGAACCGAAAAGACATCGTCGTGGCTGTCGGTCGGAATGACGTTCCAGTCACCGGCGAGCACAACCGGCCGCTCGAGCGCGAGCAGCTCGAGGGCATGCGCGCGCAGCCGGTCCATCCACGCCAATTTATAGGTAAATTTCTCAGTTCCGATCGGATTGCCGTTGGGCAGATAAATCGATCCGATCACAACCCCGTCGACTTCGGCCTCGATGTAGCGGCTGTGGGTGTCGTCGGGGTCGCCCGGCAAACCGATCCGGCGAAGCTGCGGCCCGCCGTTGCGGGTGAGAATACCGACGCCGTTGAAGCCCTTCTGGCCATGCCAGATCCCGTGATAGCCGACCGCGGCGATATCGGCGGCGGGGACGCTGTCGTCATCGCATTTGATTTCCTGCAGGCAGACCACGTCAGGCTGCTGCTCGGCGAGATATTCGACCAGGCGCGGCAGGCGCGCGCGGATGCCGTTGAGGTTGTAGCTGACGATCTTCATCGCCGCGGCTTAGCCCGATGCGGGCAGGGTTCAAAGCGCCAGTTGGCAAAAGCGCGGTTGCGAGGCCGCCGCGCGGCATGCTTCTCGCCGTGGGTTGGCCGCGCTGGCTAGACCGAGAAGCTCGAGCCGCAGCCGCAACCGGAGACGGCGTTGGGATTTGTGACCTGGAAGGCGGCCCCACCGAGTGATTCGACATAATCGACCGCGCTTCCGCGCACGAGGTCCAGCGTCATCGGATCGACGACCAACGTCACGCCGTCCTGACTGGTGCTGAGATCATCGCCCGCCACGCCCTCGGCGAGATCGAACCGATATTGGAAACCGGCGCAGCCACCGCCGTCGACCGCCAGCCTCAGAATCGCCGGCTTGCCCTGCCGCTTGGCGATCGCCGCAACGCGAGATGCCGCTGCGGGCGTGAGGACGATGTCTTGGGTCTGGCTCATGGGGCTAAGATAGGACAGCGATCAGGCGCGAACAAGCGGACGGCCTCAGCCACGGGTGCGATAGCCGCAGATGATCCCGAAAATGAACGCCATGAACAGCCCAAGCTGGACATGGCCGCCCTGATCCGACCACCCCAGCATCGCTCCGCCGAAAGCGAATAGGCCGATAAACATTAATAGTGCCAGCCCCATCATGCCCCGTCTCCGATCATGAATCTGCATTAGCCATGCCACCAATGTGTGAAATCCGGGTGAATGCTTGTCTGCGTACATCCGAAAGGCCATAGAGCGCCGCATCAGCCAGACAGTGGAGCAAGGCCATGAAAACCCGCGTTTACGTCACGCTGAAGCATGGCGTGCTCGACCCGCAGGGCAAGGCCATTCATCATGCGCTCGAGGGCCTCGGCTTTGCCGGCATCAATGACGTTCGGGCGGGCAAGATGATCGAGCTCGATCTCGCCGAGAGCGTAGGCGATGAGGACATAGAAGCGATGTGCCGCAAGCTGCTCGCCAATACCGTGATCGAGAATTTCCGCATCGAGCGGGAGGTGCATGCATGAAGAGCGCCGTCATCGTCTTCCCGGGCTCGAACTGCGACCGCGATCTTGCGGTGGCGCTGCGCGACGTCAGCGGAAACGAGCCGGTGATGGTCTGGCATCGAGAGACCGAACTTCCCGAACGGCTCGATCTGATCGCGGTGCCGGGCGGCTTTTCCTACGGCGATTATCTTCGTTCCGGCGCGATGGCCGCCAATTCCCCGATCATGCGCGCAGTCAAGAAAGCTGCGGAGAGCGGTACACCGGTGCTGGGCATCTGCAACGGATTCCAGATCCTCACCGAAGTCGGCCTGCTTCCCGGCGCGCTGATGCGCAACGCCGAGCTGGCCTTCGTCTGCCGCGACGTTCCGCTGACGGTCGAGAACAGCCAATCGGCCTTCACCAGCCGTTACGGCGCGGGCGAACAGATCGTCATGCCGGTGGCGCACCACGACGGCAATTACACCGCCGATCAGGAGACGCTTGACCGGCTCGAAGGCGAAGGCCGCGTCGCGTTCCGCTATGCCGCGCCGGTCAACGGTTCGGCTCGTCACATCGCCGGAATCGTCAACGACACCGGCAACGTGCTTGGGATGATGCCGCATCCCGAGCGGATGATCGAGGCGGCGCACGGCCGCAGCGACGGACGGCGATTGTTCGAAGGGATTTTGGAGGCGCTGGGCTGAGGCGCCTCGCGAAACGGAGGAGCGGGCGATGCAGCAGGCGGTCGAGGGCGGATGCCTGTGCGGCGCGGTCCGCTTGTGCAGCGAAGCCGAGCCGCTGGCGGTGCGCACCTGCTGGTGCCGCTTGTGCCAATATCTAGGTGCCGGAAGCGCCACGGTGAACCTCTGCTTCCCGGCCGCGGCGGTGACGGTGACCGGGGAGGTGCGCTGGCACGAGGACAAAGCGGACAGCGGCAGCGACATGCAGCGCGGTTTCTGCCCGCGCTGCGGCACCCCGCTATTCAGCAAGGCCGAACAGCGGCCGCACCTGCTCTTCGTGCGAGCCGGCGCGCTCGACGATCCGAGCATCGCCGCACCGCAAGCCACGATCTGGGTCGCGAAGGCTCCCGAATGGGCCTGCATCAACCCCGACATTGCGATGCACGAGGGCCAGCCGCCGCCGGTCGGCTAAGCATCAAGCGAAAGACGGCACCGGCTGGTCGCAAATGCGATACGCCAACAAGGATGGAGTGATTTCGTCAGCGCGCGCGCCGGCCTCCATATTGGAGCAATAGCTGCGCCTAGACCTTCGCTTTGAACGGCGTGAAGTCGGTATGCTTGTCGTAGACGTCGATGCCCTCACGCCGCTTAAGCCAGCCGACGATCGCATAGGTAACCGGCGTCAGCAGCGCCTCCCAGCCAACCTTGAGCGCCCATTGGGTGAACATCACCGTGATCACCAGCTCGGGAGTCCAGCCCTGCGCGCCCCAAAAGGCGAGCGGGTAAAAGATCAGGCTGTCGATCCCCTGCCCCACCACGGTCGAGCCGATCGTCCGGGTCCAAAGATGGCGGCCCTGGGTCCAGATCTTCATCTTGGCGAGCACGAAGCTGTTGGCGAACTCGCCGACCCAGAAGGCGACCATCGAAGCGAAGACGATGCGCGGCACCTGCCCGAACACCGCTTCATACGCCGCCTGGCCGCCCCAATCGGCAGCTGGCGGGAGCGCGACGACGACATAGGCCATAAACGCCATGAACAGCAGCGCCGCGAAACCTGCCCAGATGCAGCGCCGCGCCCGGGCATAGCCGTAGACCTCGGTCAGCACGTCGCCGATCACGTACGACAAAGGAAAGAAGAGGATGCCGGCTCCGAATGGCCATGGGCCGATTGCGGGCAGATCGACCACCGCGACCTTTCCCGCGCCGAGCACGTTCGACAGCAGGATGATCGTTACGAACGCCGCCATGACGAAATCGAAATAGCGCAACGGCTCGCGTCCAAGCGAATTGGCCTCGACCGGCCTGACCTGTCCCCCATCCATCGACCGAGCCTAGCGCTGTTCCGCTCGCCTGCAAAGCGCGCTAGGGTTTGCCGCGACGCGCCCGTAGCTCAGCCGGATAGAGCACGAGCCTTCTAAGCTTGGGGTCGCAGGTTCGAGTCCTGCCGGGCGCGCCAT
>JAQGLH010000174.1 GCA_028293005.1 Alphaproteobacteria bacterium | reverse complement strand
GCCGATGATCTTGTCGGCGCCGGCCATCCTCGCGCCCTGGATGACGTTGAGGCCGATGCCGCCGAGGCCGAACACGACGACGTTCGCGCCGGGCTCGACGCCGGCCGTCCAGATCACCGCGCCGACGCCGGTGGTGACGCCGCAGCCGATGTAGCAGATCTTGTCGAACGGCGCGTCGGGCCGCACCTTGGCGACCGCGATCTCGGGCATCACCGTAAAGTTGGAGAAGGTCGAGCAGCCCATATAATGGTAGATCGTCTCGGACCCCAGTTTGAAGCGGCTGGTGCCGTCGGGCATCACGCCCTTGCCCTGCGTCGACCTGATGGCGGTGCAGAGGTTGGTCTTCTGCGACAGGCACGACTTACACTGGCGGCACTCGGGGGTGTAGAGCGGGATGACATGATCGCCGACCGCGACCGACGTGACGCCGGGGCCAATCTCGCGGACGATGCCGGCGCCCTCGTGGCCGAGAATCGAGGGGAAGATGCCTTCCGAATCCTTGCCTTCGAGCGTGTAGGCATCGGTATGGCAGATACCGGTGGCCATGATCTCGACCAGCACCTCGCCGGCTTTGGGCCCTTCGAGGTCGACTTCGTGGATCTCGAGCGGCGCATTGGGCGCAACGGCGATGGCGGCGCGAGTCTTCATCCTGGTCTCCTCGAACGAGCAATTTCTCAGCTTCAGGAAGGCGGACCAAAGACGATCGGACCAAGCGAGTAAAGCCCCTCGGACCACTCAGTGAGATTGGATCACGGAAGCCTGGCCTTGGGGAAGCCGCCCCAGACCGCGTCATAATCGTCCTGAAGCTCGTCGCACTGCAGCGCGAAGCTGGTCGGGCGATAGGGCCAGCAGGTCTCGACCATGAAGGCGAGCGTGTCCTCGATCTTGCGCGGCTTGAGCTCGGCCGCGCTCGCCGCCTTCCAGCTTGCGAGATCGGGCCCGTGTCCCGCCATCAGATTGTGCAAGCTGAGCGCGCCCGGCGCGAAGCCTTCGGCCTTGGCGTCGTAGGTGCCCCGGATCAGGCCCATGCACTCGCTCATCACGTTGCGGTGGAACCAGGGCGGCCGGAACGTGTCCTCCGCAACCAGCCAGCGTGGCGGGAAGATCACGAAATCGGCGTTGGCGCGGCCGGGGACGGTCGAAGGCGAGGTCACCACGGTGTAGATCGAAGGATCGGGATGATCGAAGCTGACCGTGCCCATCACGTTGAACCGGCCAAGATCATATTTCCAAGGCGCGAGATTGCCGTGCCAGGCGACGACGTCGAGCGGGCTGTGATCGAGGCTGGTGGTCCAAAGCGCACCGCAATATTTCTGGACGAGCTCGAACGGATCGTCGCGATCTTCATAGCATGCGATCGGACTCAGGAAGTCGCGCGGGTTGGCGAGGCCATTCGCGCCGATCGGGCCAAGCTCGGGTAGACGGAACAGGCTGCCGAAATTTTCGGCGATATACCCGCGTGCGCTGCGATCCGGCAGCAGCACCCGGAAGCGCACGCCGCGCGGGACCAGCGCAATCTCGCCCGGCGCGCAGTCGATCCGTCCCATCTCGGTGAACAAGGTCAGGCGGCCGGCTTGCGGGACGATCAGCAGCTCGCCGTCGACGTTGGCGAAGGTGCGGCGGTCCATGTCCTTGGTGGCGCGATAGACGTGCACCGCGACGCCTTCGAGCGACTCGGGTGGGCGGTTGACCATCATCGTGACGATGCCGTCGATGAAATCGAGCGGTTCTTCCGGCATCGCGAGCGGGTCCCAGCGCAGGCGATTGGGCGCCACCGGTGAATCAGCGTGGCGTGCGGTGAAGAAGATCGCGCCTTCATAGGCGGTGTAAGGCCGGTGCTCGGCACTCGGGCGCATGCGGTAGAGCCATGCCCGCCGGTTGTCGCTGCGCGGGGCGGTGAACGACGTGCCCGAAATCTGCTCGGCATAAAGGCCGAACGACGGCTTCTGGGGCGAATTGCGCCCCTCGGGTAGCGCACCGGCGACCGCCTCGGTCTCGAAATGGCTGCCGAAACCGCTCAGATATCCTTCCGCCATTCGGCCGCCGCCCCTTTTACCAGCGCTTGTCCCAGAGCCGGTCAGCGCATCAGCACCAATTCTTCCGCCATTGTCGGATGGAGCGCAACCACGTCGTCGAACTGCGCCTTGGTGAGACCCGCCTTGACCGCGATCGCCGCCGCCTGGAGGATCTCGGGCGCATCGGGGCCGATCATGTGGATGCCGACGACCTGGTCGGTCTCGCCGTCGACCACCAATTTGTAGAGCGACCGCTCGTTGCGCCCGGCAAGGACGTTCTTCATCGCCCTGAAATCAGAAACGAAGGTCTTGATCGATCCAAGGGTGTCCCTGGCCTCGCTCTCCGTCATTCCGACGCCGGCGAGCGGCGGGTGGCTGAACACCGCGGAGGGAATGCAGCTATAGTCGACACGGGTCGGATTGTTCCCGAACACCGTCTCGGCGAACGCCTGTCCTTCGCGGATAGCCACCGGTGTGAGCTGGACCCGGTTGGTGACGTCACCGATCGCATAGATGCTGTCGCAGCTCGACTGGTTGTCGGCATCGACCACCACCGCGCCTTTCGAATCGACCTCGACTCCCGCCGAGTCGAGCCCGAGATCCTCGATGTTCGGCTGGCGGCCGATCGCGTACATCACCGCGTCGGCCTCGATCGGCGCGCAGCCGTTCATATGGACGGTCAAGGTGCCGTCTTCATTTTTCTCGATCCGCTCGAACGTGACGTTGAAGCGGAAATCGATCCCCTTGGTCACCGCGATCTGGAGCAGGCGGTCACGGATCTGCGCGTCGTAGCTGCGCAGGATCACGTCGGTGCGGTTGACCAAGGTCACGTGGCTGCCGAACTGATGGAAG
>JAQGLH010000172.1 GCA_028293005.1 Alphaproteobacteria bacterium | reverse complement strand
GATCGCCTTCCGATTGCCAGCACGAAACCACCAGGCGAAGGCGAGGGTCGCCATGATGACCGGAATGACGATGGCGAGCATGATCGCCACCGAATTGAGCAGGATCTGCTTTTCCTGGGCGCCGACCGGGCCGACCGGATCGAGCACACCGCCGCATCCGGCAGTGAACAGCGAAGCGACCGTTGCGATCAACCTTGAACGGTATCGAGGACCAGTCATCGCTCCCCTTTCCCGGGAGGATTACAGCTCTCAGCGCGACGCGCTTACGGTGCAACTATACGATAGGCTAAGGTAAAACGCATCCGCCTTTGTCGCGCCCTGGGCACGTGGGAACTCGCCATCGATGCTATGATATTCGGAGAACATCGCGGTCACTCCGACGACCGCGGCAATTGCAAGCGCTCCGAACAGCGGAACGCCGGCAAGGCGCCGCCGCTCGCCCTTTTCCTTCGCGATGAGAGGCGTGATCATGAACGGCAGGCATAGGAAACGCCGATCGGGAAGATGATGTCGCCGTGCGGCACCAGTGGCCACCAATCGAAGCCAATCTCCGCGATTGCCCATGCGGGCGGGGCAACGATGATGAAGGCGTAAAGCCAGAGCGCCTCCCGCCTGCGAAGGAGCAGCAGCACGCTGGTTGCGATGATCCCGGCGCCGCACAGCAGATAATAAAAGCTGCCGCCGAGCGAGACCAGCCAAATGCCGCCGATCACCATCGCCAGGCCAATCAGCCCGATCACCCCCCCGCCGAAATGCTGAACGCTAGGTTCCGATTTGCACCCTTCTCAGCGGCAGGAGTGGTGGCCATCTGATCCCTCTGTCCTGGCTTCGTTTGGTCAGGCGGGAATTGCCAAGCGGCCGCGTCGAAACAATTATACGACAGGCTAAAGGGATTGCTCGGGACCGCGTAAAAACCGGGTTCGCGCTCTTGCGAATTCTTCCTTCGTCTGTGGTTTCACGAACACCAGGAGGACGTCGGGGCGAGCGTTGCGGATGCGGTTCTCGAGCTCGGCAACGATCTTCTCGATCTGGGGCACCCGAAGCGCATCATCGAACTCGAGGCTGAGCAATACGGTGACCTGATCGGGCGCGACCTGGACGGTGATCAAATTGTTCGGGCACACGACGCCGGGCGTTGCTTGCGCGAGTTCGAAAACGGTTTTCCCGAGGTCGTCGTCCGCGCGCTCACCGATCAGGAGATTCTTGCTCTGGCGCGCAAGGCCGACGGAGACGGCGGCGAGAAGAATGCCGATGAGGATAGATGCCAAGCCGTCGAATTGCGGTTGCTCGAACGCGGTCGCCAGCCATGTTCCGACAAGTGCGATGAAAATCCCGGCGACGGCGGCACTATCTTCCAGCAGCACGACCGTCTGAGACGGATCGCGGCTTTCGCGAAGTGCGGCCCAATATCCCCGTTCGTCGATGTTCGAGCGGAAATTCCGGTACGCGACCGTCCACGAGCTCCCTTCGAAGATAAGCGATAATGTGAGGACGATGTAGGACACGATCGGGTTTTCGATCGGCCTGGGGTGCTGAAGGCGCATGATGCCCTCGATCACGGACACGCAGGCTCCCGCGCCGAACAGGAGCAGCGCGACGATGAAGCTCCAGAAATAAAGCTCCCGGCCGTAGCCGATCGGGTGCAGCGAGTCCGGCCGCCGCTGCGACCGGCGGATGCCATGGAGCATGAGCAGCTGGTTGCCGGTGTCGACGATGCTGTGGATGGTCTCCGCCAGCATCGCCGACGAACCTGTAACGAAAGCCGCGATCGCCTTGGTCGCTGCCACGAGCAGGTTGCTGATCAGCGCGGCGCGAACCGAGCGTGTTCCAGCTGTTGCCATAGGCCCGCACCTCGACTTCCAATGCCGCAAATGGGCTTAGGTCGGATTGTTGGCAATGGCCGAAGTGGCTCTTGAATGTCCGCAATGGAAGCCGCGGCCGACACTTACCGGCTGACCGAGGCGCTCTATCGCGAGGGGATCGACAGCTTCCTGTTTAGCCTCGATGCACAGCGTTCCATTATACCGCCCAGCAAAGCTTGGTCCTCGGCCGGCTCGAGGGTGCGACGAACCTCGTCACCCTCTACCCGACGCTTGGAGGGGACTCGCTGTACCAGGGCGGTGACGGGAGTTCTCCCACGGCAAGATAGTCGTCGTTTTAGAAACTCGCCGCTTACGAGCCCTTCCTAAGCAGGACCGTCAGGAATATTGGAGATACAATCTACGCGGTGAAGCATATCGGGGCCCGTTTCGAAGGACCCCGATATACGTTCCGATCAGCGGTGGCCGGAACCTCCGCGCTGGGCGCCGCCGCCATGGCCGCCGCCACCTCCGAAGTGGGCGCCGTGACCGCCGCCGCCATAGTGAATGAATTGAGGACCGTTCCAGCCCCAGCCCGCATACGGGCCCCACACATCCCAGTTCAGGGGATACGCATCGGCCGCATCGGCATTCAGCTGGGCGACCCTCTGCTCATGGGCCAATTGCTGATACGCTTGGTAGTCGGCAGCGTCGCCCATGTAGAGGCACGCGCAACCTTTGGGGTCGGCGAGCACATAAGTGAAGCTGCTGCCGCGCGGCTGCTGGATCAAACGGTTTCGGGGCAGCGTGGCCAGGTCCGCCTGACGCTCAGGGCTATTCACCGGTACGGCTTGGAACCCGGCTGCAGAAAGCATCCGCTCGAGGCGCGACGGCGCGTGTCCGGACGCAGCTGCGTAGGCGGCAGCCGGCAAGGTCGCGACGATCGCCGCCGCAACGCAGAACCGCTTCAGGTGGGGGAACATGGTGCATCTCCTTTCAAACTGCCGGCAGGGTTGCAGGCATGGCCCGCGTAGGCCGGCCGCCCCGACCAAGCGGTGGCCGCGCGATTACAATATGGACACCGGCTTCAGCCCCGATCGGTACGCCGCACTGACGATTTGAGCCGGTGGCGGACGCTTTTGGTCAGGTCGGCTGGTCAGGTCGGCGAAAGCTGCCTCTGACTCTGTCGAAGCTGATCGA
>JAQGLH010000161.1 GCA_028293005.1 Alphaproteobacteria bacterium | reverse complement strand
TACGCGACGGCGCCGCCACCGGCGTACGCGTCGACGGGGAGGTGATCGCCGCAAGCACGGTGCTGGTGACCCAGGCGCTGCCGCAGATCGCCGATTTGTTCGAGCCGCACGCCGCCCCCGATTATATCGCGAGCCTGCGGCGCATTGATTATCTTGCCAACATCTGCCTGGTGCTCGAGCTCGATCGCAGCCTGTCCGAAACCTATTGGCTCAACGTCAACGACCCGAGCTTCCCGTTCGTCGGCGTCATCGAACATACCAATTTCGAGCCGCCGGAAAATTACGGCGGGCGGCACATCGTGTTCCTCTCCAAATATCTGCCGGAGAACGATGCTTTGTACCGGATGGGCGATCAGGAGGTGCTCGATTTTGCGATCCCGCACCTCCAGCGGATGTTCCCCGATTTCGACCGCGAATGGGTGACCGGCTATCACGTCTGGCGAGCGCTTTACTCGCAGCCGATCGCCGAACCCTGCTATTCAAAGCTGATCCCGTCGCAGGAGACGCCGTTCGGCAACGTGCTGATCTCGACCATGGCGCAGATCTATCCGGAGGATCGGGGCACCAATTATGCGATCCGCGAAGGGCGTCGCGTGGCCAAGGAATTGATCGCGCGGCTTGGCAAATCGCCCGTCGCGGCACCGCCACATTCGCCTGCGAGCGCCGCCGCGCCATGACGTGCGCCGCCAGAGGAGGACGGACTTGCAGGATGAAAGTCTGACAGTGAGCACGCGCGGAGGTATGGCAGACGCAAGCCCGCTTCCCACGCGGCCCGGACGCGGAAGCTTGGCCGATCAGGGTCTTCGATCGTTCGGAGTTCTGCTGCTCGGGGCGGTAATCATCGCCGCAGTGGCGTTTCGTCTCTACCTCGTCGCGACGACCGATTTCCCGCTCAACGACGGAGGCCTTTTCTACGCCTTCGTGCAAGCCGTAGCGAAAACCTTTCCCGGCCTGCCGGACGTTGCTTCGTACAATGACCTGACCATGCCGTTCGCCTATCCGCCGCTCTCGTTCTGGCTTGGCGCGCTGCTGACGCGGTTCGGGGTCGATCCGCTCACGGTGGTTCACATCGCGCCGTTCATCATGAACATCCTCTATGTGCTGCTGTTTGCGTTGGTGTTGCTGCGCAGCGGCCGTTCGCCGCTGTTCACGGCGATAACCCTGCTTTTCTTTTGCGTCGTCGTCCGGTCGTTCGTGTGGCTCGTGATGGGCGGTGGGCTCAGTCGGGGCCTTGGGTCGATCTTCCTGATGCTGACGATGCTGGCGATCACCATTCCCGGCCGTGAGCGGGGACCCTCGCTGCCGGCCTGGCGCTTGGCGCTCGCCGGGGCGGCCGTCGGGGGAGCATTGCTCTCCCATCTCGAATGGGGAATCGATGCCGCCGGCTGCGTGATCCTCAGCCGAGCACTCGGAAGTCCGAACTTCCGCGACTTCGTACGAAGCAATTTGATCGCTGGGAGCGTCGCCAGCCTCGTCATCGCGCCGTGGCTGGTATTCGTCCTCTCGTCGCTGGGGCTCGCACCGCTGCTCGCCGCGGGGGGATCGAGCGAGTGGGGACTGTCCGCGACTGTCGGTCATCTCATCTCGTTCGTCCTATTCTCGACCCACAACCCGCTCGTCCTGCTCGGATGCGCGATCCTGGTGCGGCGGCGGGATTTTTTCTGGCCCGCATTCGCACTGATGTGCATGGTCCTGACGCCGCGCCACGCACCCACTCCCATGATCCTCGGCTTTGCGGTCTTCTTCGCCCAAGCCGTCGTGAGCACCTATGATTATCTGCTGGGCAGATTACGGTCGCAGCAGCTCGCCGGAGGCGTGACCGCGATGCTCGCCGCGTTCTTCGTGACGTATCAAGCTTATAATCTCGCGGTCAGTCGCACAGACTTCACGCCGCTCGCTCGCGAGCTCCGTGACATGATGGGGTGGATGAAGGCGAACCACCCGGGAAGCGCCTCGATCATTGTCAATGAGAGGCGTTGGTGGGTCGACGCGAGTGCCGAATGGTTTCCGGTGCTCGCGGGGGCGCGGAGCGTCAACACGTTGCAGGGGCGCGAATGGCTGCCCAAGCCGTTTGGCGAATGGGTAGCCATGGACGAGGCGCTCAAGACGAGCGCATCCTGCCCCGAACTGCTCAAGGCGATGGCAGCCTTTGAGCGACCGGACTTTATCTGGGCGGAAACGAAGCGCGAATGTTTCGTCGCCCCCGCCTTCCGTCCGGTGACCCACAACCAAGCAGTGACGATCTTCAGAGTCGCGGACGCCGAGGACTGGCCTCCTGGTGCCGTGGCTAGCGCGCGCCGAACCCGGTGAAGATCGTGCGGATCGTCCGGGCGACGATCAGCAGATCCACCCAGAATGAGAAATTCTTGATATAATAGAAGTCGTAATGGAGCTTCCACAGCACGTCGTCGACCTCGGCGACATGCCCTTGGTTGACCTGCGCCCAGCCGGTGATGCCGGGGCGGACGATGTGCCGATAGCGGTAGAAGGGAAGCTCCTTCTCATACCATAAGGACAGCGGCACCGCCTCCGGTCGCGGCCCGATCCAGCTCATCTCACCTTTGAGGATGTTGAGGATCTGCGGCAGCTCGTCGACGCGATAGCGACGCAGGAATCGTCCGAGCCGAGTGACGCGAAGATCGTCGTGATGGGTGACGGCGGCCAGGCGGGGGTCATCCTCCGGCATCGCGCGGTCGTGCATCGACCGGAATTTGAACATCGTGAAGGTTCCGCCCCGATAGCCCATGCGCTGCTGGCGAAAGAGGACAGGCCCCCCCGAATCGAGGCGGATCGCTGCCATGACGATCAGCAGGAACGGCGCAAGCAAGGGCAGCACGACCGCCGCGCCGATCACGTCGCCCGCGCGCTTGACCTTGGCATAGATGATCCCTGGGATCAGCGATCCGAGATTGTTCTCGGAAAGATGCTCGATCGCGACCCTGCCGGTGAGCGATTCCTGCATCTGCTTGACGTGCATGATGAGCGTTCCGGCCAAGGCGGAATCGGCGAGGAAGCGCTCCCATTCATCGGGAATGTCGGCACGCAGATCGGCGACGACCGCATCGAGGCCGCGCGGATCCGCTTGCGGGTCCGACAAGACGATCCAGGTGACTTCACGGACCTCTCGCAATGAGCCGATGTCACCGAACGGCACCACGCCGATCCGCAGACGATGCTGCCGCTGGATCCGGAAATAGACGATATAATACCAGCAGATCGATAGCAGGAAGCTGGCAAGGAACTGGAGGCGGCTGTAATCGAGCCGCAGGAAGAAGAAGATCGCCAGCACGATCCCGTACGAAACCGCGAAGCTCGGGAAAATGTGGTAAGCGGCGCGCACCCCAGGGAGGCGCGACAGACGTCTGAAGCTGAAATAGCCGAGGATGAGCGCAAGCATGGTGCCGAGCACCGAGATTTGCAGCCCGACCAGATCCTGCGGGCGTTGCGCGAGCTGGACCCGCACGACCCAAGGCGCGATTACCGCCACGACGAGCCCTACGCCGAGCTGCAGGCGCAGACGGTTCCAGAGCGACGAGCGGGTGGCGAGGAATTTACCGGATTCTAACACGATAGGGCCGAACGGTTCCCGACGGGGGCAGCACGAGCGCGCGCGTTTATCGGCAATTCCGGCCGGAAGTCCACGCAAATTACCAGCGTCGGGCCGCGGCGGCCGCCCGGCTCGGCCGGGTCGGGGGGGCTCGCGCCGATCGGATCAGGGTTGATCTCGCCTCACGGTTGATTTGGCTGGGTCGGTGAGGCAATGCTCCCCGGTTCTTCCACGAAAAGCGACCCTTAATGACTATATTGGTGACCGGCGCGGCCGGCTTTATCGGCTCTCACGTCACCCAAAGACTGCTCGCGCGCGGCGAGCCGGTCATCGGCCTCGATAATTTCAACGATTACTACAGCGTCCAGCTCAAGCGTGATCGGGTCGCCAGGCTCGGCGAGGCCCATGGCGACAGCTTCCACATGGTGGAGGTCGATTTCGCCGACGAGCGGGCGCTGCGGCAGGGGCTGGAGCGGCTGGAGTTCGACAAGATCGTCCACCTCGGCGCGCAGGCCGGCGTGCGCTACTCGATCGAAAACCCGCTCGCTTATGCGCGCTCCAACCTGCTCGGCCATCTCAACCTGCTCGAGATCGCCCGTGCGCGCCGCTCCTCGCAGCTCGTCTATGCATCCTCGTCGTCGGTCTATGGCGGCAACGAGACGCTGCCCTTTCGGGTCGAAGACCGGGTGGACCACCCGCTTTCGCTCTACGCGGCGACCAAGAAAGCGGACGAGCTGATGAGCGAGACCTACGCCCACCTCTATCGCCTTCCGCAGACCGGCCTGCGCTTCTTCACGGTCTACGGCCCATGGGGACGCCCGGACATGGCGATGTGGCTGTTCGTCAAGGCGATCTACGCGGGCGAGCCGATCGACGTGTTCGGCGAAGGCAATATGCGCCGCGATTTCACCTATATCGATGACATCGTGACCGGCGTGGTGGCGGCGCTCGACAACCCGCCGCCCGATGATGGCGCGCCAAAGGCCGGCGGCAGCAAGGCCCCGCACCGGCTCTACAATATCGGCAACCACAGATCCGAAGAGCTCAGCAGGATGATCGAGCTGATCGAGCAGGCGTGCGGCCGCAAGGCGGAAAAAAGGCTGCTGCCGATGCAGCCGGGCGACGTCCGCGAGACTTATGCCGACATCAGCGCGATCCAGCGCGATCTCGGCTTCGAGCCCTCAACCTCGATCGATGTCGGCATTCCGCGTTTCGTCGACTGGTACCGCAGCTACCATGGGCTCTGATTTGGACGCTCGCGGCGGCCGGTGCCGCCACCGCGTCAGCGCGAAAAACGCCTATAACGTCCAGCGCCTGAACGATCCGGCCAGCTGCCGCTTTCCGTAGAGATTCTTGAGGTCGGCGAGCAACCCGCCGTCGGCGATCATGCCGATTACCTGGGCATCCTCGAGTGCGCCGTACGCCTCGTGCGGGACCGCGACGAGAACGATGTCGTACGAATGTGCCAGCGCGTCCGAGGCAAGGGCAATGCCATATTCGTGCTGTGCCTGCGCCGGATCCGCCATCGCATCGTGGACGGTGACGGCGTGGCCAAGCTCCTTGAGCCGCTCGACGACGTCGATCACTCGACTGTTGCGGAGGTCCGGGACGTTTTCCTTGAAGGTCAGCCCCATCACCAGCACCGAACCCGGCGCGCCGCGGCGGGCGTGGAGCTGATCGGCGACCCACCGCCCCATCCGGTCGTTGATCGAGCGGCCGGCGAGGATCACGTCCGGCTCCTGGCCGAGCTGTTGCGCGCGATAGCTCAGATAATATGGGTCGACCCCGATGCAATGTCCGCCGACCAGGCCGGGCTGGAAGCGCAGGAAGTTCCATTTGGTGCCCGCCGCCTCGAGCACATCCCAGATCGAAATGTCGAGCTTTGCGAAGATCTGGGTGATTTCGTTCATGAAGGCGATGTTGATGTCGCGCTGAGCATTTTCGATCACCTTGGCGGCTTCGGCGGCCTTGATCGAGGCGGCGCGGAAGACACCGGCGCTGGTCACCTTGCCGTAAAGCGCCGCCAGCCGCTCGGTGACCTCCGCATTCTCGCCGGCGACGACCTTGACGATGCGATCGATACTATGCTCGCGGTCACCGGGATTGATGCGTTCGGGCGAATAGCCGAGGAAGAAGTCGCGGCCGCGAACCAAGCGTGAGACCTTCTCGATCAGCGGACCGCAAATGGTCTCGGTCACCCCGGGATAAACGGTGCTTTCATAGACGATGATCGGTCGCCTCGCCGGATCGAGCAGGCGTGCAACCGTTTCGGTGGCCGCGATGATGGGACCAAGATCAGGCTGGTTCGCGGCATCGACCGGCGTCGGCACCGTGACGATGAAAATGTCCGCGCCGTTGCATAGGCGCGGATCGTCGCTCAGCTTGAGCGTCGACGCGGCGAGCAGCTCCGGTTCGACCTCGCGAGTGCGGTCCTTGCCCGCCTTGAGCTCGGCGACGCGACTGCCGTCGATGTCGAGCCCGGTCACATCGAAGCTGCGCGCCAGCGCCACCGCCAGCGGCAGGCCGACATAGCCGAGCCCAATCACGACGATCCGGTCCTTGCTGGTCAAAGTCATCGGGTCTCACGCTCGAGGTGGCGCGGCGGAATGCCGCTGGCTGATGATGCCCCCCCGAAGTCCTATGGCAAGCGCGGCGCGCGGCGCAAGCAGCGATCAATCGGCGATCGAGGCGCCCCGCTTCTCAAGCCATTCCCGATTCGCGCGCAGCAGCGACTGAATGTAGGATCTCGGCTTCTTCATCAGCTCCTTGGGCGTATCCGCTTTCATCCCAAGCACCGCCGCCATGTCGGCCACGAAAAACACGCAGTTGCGGCGATTGAGATTGTACGAGGGCTGTTTGAAGTTGCGCCATTTTTCGACCGTCCGGAGCACTGTCGCATATTCCTCGTCGCTGAGCGCGAACGAGAAATGGCGATCGCTCTTGGCAACGTAGGACGGCTTCGAATTGACGATCTCGCCTCCGACCGACCCCATCAGGATCGCGGGGCTGACGGTCTTGGCGGTAAATCCGAAATTCGTATCGACCGGCTCTCCGGTCGCATCGGTAATCCCCTCGAGGCGTATGAAGGCGTGCGGGAAGGTCGCTCCGAGCTCCTTGCTGTAGAAGGACAAGACGACTGCCGCGTGGCCAGGTGCAGATGCGAGAAGGAAAAAGAGCGCCGCGAGCAGCAGAGATATCCGAGCGCGAGCCGCGCCACCAATTCCCATCCGTGCACCTCCGATGCGTGGTTCCAACGGCTCTATGTCCGCAATTTGACGTTCCTGTCCATGCCGCCCAAAAGCCACAGTGATCGCTTATTACGGCCCGCGGGTGCCCGCCTGAACTTTTGCAGCTTGACCGCGTTTGCTTTTGCGGTTTGTTAGGACGTTCGACGGTAGGCCGCGCAGAAGGTCCGGATCAGAGGCGAAATTGGTAGACATTCCAATTCGCGTGGTTAGGATGAGGGCGAACCAAAGACTCAGAATTGAGTACGAAGGGAGAAGAAACGTGGTGTTTAAGGGAATAATCGCTGCCACTGCCTCCGTTGCCTTGATGGCAACGCCGGCTATGGCTGCTTCGTCAGCGTCGTCCGCAGCGGCTCGCGCCAGTGTCCAAGCTGAAACCGTCAAGGGCATGCAGTTGGAAGGTGGCAACATGATCGTCATCATCCTCGCCCTGGTGGCGGCTGGCCTCGGCCTTTGGGTTCTGCTTGACGACAACAACGACAAGCCAGTCAGCCCGTAACAACACGGTCAGGGTAGACAGAGTTTCGGCCGGGTGTGGGTTCCCACATCCGGCTTCCTCTGTTTATGCGCCTGTGCGTTTGCTCGCGCCGCGCCACATCCGCATGATCGGCCCATGATCGGCCCATGATCGGGCCCGGCCGAGCTCAGCCTGTCGGTTTGGCGCGGCCGCCGATACGCAATAAAGCCGCGGCGCTTGCAACACGAGCAGCCAACCGATGAACCCTGTGGCCGCGCTTCGGCGCGCAGTTCTGATCATGGCCATGCCGGCGGCGCTCTGCTTTGGCCCTGCGGCGCCAGCGCAGCCCGCGTCGACATTGCGCGAGGCGGATCTCAGAATCGCAACAATCGCCTATCGCCTGGGCACGGCAGGAGCGCGTTTCTGCGCCGCTTCGTTCCCGCTCACCGGGCTGCTGCTTCATCACCTTCCGGAATATGATGCCGATGGCCGCCGCGTGCAGATCGAGCTTCATGCGCTCGACCGTGGCCCAGGGGTGCTTGCGACGGTCGCCGATAGCCCGGCGGCGCGCGCGGGATTGGTGGCCGGCGACGTGCTGCTCGCCGTCAATGGAACAAGCTTCCCGGATCCCAGGGCGATGGCCGCGGAAAAGGACAGGGACAAATGGCGCAAGATGGTCGAGGCAAGCGAGGCGCAGCTCGAAGCGCAGCTTCGCCGTGGCCCGGCAGTGTTGCGGGTGCTGCATGCGGGGCGCGAGCATGATGCCACGCTGAAGCCAGTGGCCGGCTGCCCGGTGCGAGTCCGCCTCGCCCGCTCGACCCAGTTCAACGCCTTCGCCGATGGCAGCTATGTTATTCCGACGACCCGTCTGCTCGACTTCACCAAGAATGATGACGAACTCGCGATCGTCCTTGGCCACGAGCTGTCGCACAACATACTCGGTCACAAGCGCCGCCTCGAGGATCAAGGAGTCTCCGGCGGCATTTTCCGCGGCTTCGGCAAGGACGCGTCGCGAATCAGGGCGACCGAAGAGGAAGCGGATCGGCTCGGCCTCAAGCTCGCCTGGGCGGCCGGTTATGACATTTCCGCGGCGACCGCCTTCTGGCGGCGCTTTTACGCCGCTCAGGGCATCCGGCTGCCGCTGTTTCGGACGCACCCGGGGCTGCAGGCGCGCGAGCGTTTCGTCGCGGAAGCGGTGGCTGAGCTCGAGCGACAGCCGCGAACGGCGACTGGCTCGCCGGCAAGCCAGCCCGAGGCGAAGCCGCCAGGGGTAAAGCGGCCTTAGGTGAAGCGGCCCTGGAGCGAAACGGGCCGAAACGAGCAGGCGAACCGAGCCGCGCCCCTGAAGGCCAACAGCCGAGCCGGCGGCGCCTAAAGCCGCTCTGCGCTCGACACGACGTCGCTCGCCCGCAGCGCCGCGAGGATCCGCATTAGATGCTGGACGTCATGCACCTCGATATCGAGATGGAAGGTATGGAAGCTGCCGTCGCGGCTGGTCTGGTCGAGGCTGACGATGTTGGCGCCATGGCTTCCCATCACGCCGGCAATTCCGGCCAGCGAGCCGGGCTCGTTCTTGATCACCACGCACAGCCGCGCCGTGCCACCGTCCGATTCGTCACCCCAGGCGAGATCGACCCAGTCGGCGTCGATGCCGTCGGCGAGCCGCTCGCAGCCGATCGTGTGCACCTCGATCCCGGTGCCCTCGCGGCGCAGACCGACGATCCGGTCGCCGGGGATCGGGTGACAGCATTCCGCCAGGTCGAACGCCACGCCGGGGGTCAGCCCCTTGATCGAGATTGCCTGCCGCTGCGGCAGCGCCTTGACGCCGTCCTTGCCGGTCGAGCCGGGCAACAAGGCTTCCATCACCGCGACGTCGTCGACGCGCTTGAGCGCGATCGCTTCCATCAATGCGGCGTCATCGTGGAGGTTGAGCCGCTTGAGCGCCTCGGCCATCGCTTCCCATCCCAAAGCGCGCGGAAGGCGCTGGACGATCTCGTCGAAGATCTTGCGGCCCAGCGCGACGGTTTCCTCGCGCTCCTTGGATTTGACGAAGCGGCGGATTTTCGCCCGCGCCTTGCCGGTGACGACGAAGCTCAGCCACGCCGGCTGCGGATGCTGCGCCTTTGAGACGAGGATCTCGACCTGATCGCCGTTTTCGAGCGGCGTGCGCAACGGCATCACCCGGCCGTTGATCTTCGCGCCGACCGTCTGATCGCCGAGGTCGGTGTGCACCGCATAAGCGAAATCGACCGGCGTCGCGCCCTTGGGGAGCTGGATCAGCTCCCCTTTCGGCGTGAAGGCGAAGATCCTGTCCTGGTACATCGCCATCCGCGTATGCTCGAGCAGCTCCTCGGCGCTTCCGGCATGGTCGAGGATCTCGATCAGGTCGGCGATCCAGGGATGCTGCGTGGTGGCAGCGACCTCGCCTTCCTTATAGGCCCAGTGCGCGGCGAGGCCGTGCTCGGCGCGGGCATGCATCTCGCGCGTGCGGATCTGGATTTCGATGCGCACCTGCTCGTCGTGGATGATCGACGTGTGGAGCGACTGATAGCCGTTGCGCTTGGGCGTCGAGATGAAATCCTTGAACCGCCCGGGCACCATCGGCCAGCGCTGGTGGATGAGGCCGAGCGTTCGATAGCAATCCTCGACGTTGTCGACGACCGCGCGGAACGCCATGATGTCCGATAATTGCTCGAAGCTGACATGGCGCTCCGCCATCTTGCGCCAGATCGAATAAGGATGTTTTTCCCGGCCTTGGACCTGGGCTTCAACGCCGTTCGCCTCGAGATGCGCCTTGAGGCCCTTGCCGATGCGCTCGATCAGATCCTCACCGCCGCTATGAAGCTGCTCGAGCCGGCGTGAGATCGAGGCATAAGCGTCGGGCTCCAGCTCGCGGAACGACAAGGTCTGCATCTCGGTCATGAACTCGTACATGCCGATCCGTTCGGCAAGCGGGGCGTAGATATCCATCGTCTCGCGCGCGATCCGGCGGCGCTTTTCCTCCGAGCGGATGAAGTGCAGCGTCCGCATGTTGTGCAGCCGGTCGGCGAGCTTGACCAGCAGCACCCGGATATCGCCCGACATGGCGAGCAGGAACTTGCGGAGATTCTCGGCCGCCCGCTGGTTCTCGCTCTCGGCCTCGATCTTCGAAAGCTTGGTGACGCCATCGACCAGCCGGGCCACGTTCTTGCCGAACAGCCGCTCGATCTCCTCTGGCGTCGCAACCGTATCTTCGATCGTGTCGTGAAGGATAGCGGTCGCGATGGTCTCGTCGTCGAGATGAAGATCGGTGAGGATGCCGGCGACCTCGATCGGATGGCTGTAATAGGGATCGCCCGAGGCGCGCTTCTGGCTGCCGTGCGACTTCATCGAAAAGACATAGGCACGGTTGATCATCGCCTCGTCCGCATCCGGATCGTAGGCCTTTACCTTGTCGAGAAGCTCATATTGCCGCAGCATGGG
>JAQGLH010000135.1 GCA_028293005.1 Alphaproteobacteria bacterium | reverse complement strand
GCAGCCCGGAATGTGCGTTTGGACGACGTTATTGCGAGACGGCGGCAACCTAACCGCACCCACCGGATTTCGACACGGCCGGCACCTTCTGATATTATTCGGGCAGCCGAGCGATGATTGCCGTAGTGCTGCGCCGGGAGCTTGCGCCAAGTCGCTTTCATCACCGCTGCAAGCAAGAAGGTGCCTCAGCCTTCACTCCCGTCGGCAATAGCTCGGCCGTCGGTCTCCCAGAGTGCTGGCGCTGCCGATCGGTTCGTGGACGGGTAGGGGATTTCGTTTCGAAACTCGTCGCTGAAGATCCCGTCGACACGGATGCTGAACGACAGGTTGCCAGTCTCGTCTGCGCCATGAAATTGATTCACCGTGTCGAACCATGCGGCGTGCGACTCTACGTAAAGCTTACGCCCCGTCTTGGGCTCCAGCATGTAGAAGGGCTTGGCTAAATTGGTCCGAAACCAAATGAATTCGTGACAAAGGTCCGGATCGTCATGATCCCGATGGGCCGGAACACGGCCACCGCTATCGTCATAGATGATAATGATGCGGCCGGTCGCCTTGAAGGGGAGGGTGTCGATGAACGCTGTGAGCTCCGAGAATTCGGCAGCCTCAGGTGTGGGGCGCCAGAGGTCGGTGCGATCGAGATCATAGTAATTGTCCGCTTTGCCGGATTCGGAAAGGCGGATGAGACGCGACCCCGGAAGGCGCGACGCGTCGGTCTCCAGAACGAAAGGGCCGGTGTAAAAGGCGAGGTCCCGCGCAACCGTCAGTCTCCGCTCGATCCGTTCCGTCACGTAGCTGTCGAGCGACTTCAGCCATTCCACATCGATGAAGCGATCGAAGCTCTTGTAGCTTGGGTATCGCGCGGTGCCCCGCGCCCTCATCCTAATATCTTCCCACTCATGCGCTCGCCATTCCGGAACTTGATGTCCGCTCCACCGTTGTTAATAAAATAAATGCTACCTGACTAATCCTTGTTAATATCTTCCTATAAGTTCCTTGATGCGACGACCCACGCAGACTCGCAACTTCGTTGCAAAACCCGAATTAACGATGCCGGTTCCGGCTATAGCCTCTTTATGCGCGGAGTATTATGAAAATATACGTAAGTGGGTTGTATTCAGGCGGGAACCCCCAGCCTGGAATTGGAATTATTCGATCTCTCAGAGATGCGTACCCGAATTGTACAATCGCTGGTGTTGAATATTCCAATCGCGTTTCCGGAATACATTGGCACGACCTTGATGATCTGTGGCTCCAACGGCCATGGGACGAGTTGAACCTCGCGGCCTACGGTGAGCGCGTGAAGGCACTCCTCGATGCGGGCAACATGTGGATTTCGGGGAGCGACCTTGAAGCGATGTGGCTGGCCGACCTGCTTCCTGAAGGGCACCAGAACCTGCTCGCACCGACGATGAACGCCTTGAAGCAAATCGCAAAGCCAAAGGTGGAGGGCGCCAGCGGCCTTCCTGTAAAAATCCCCGCCTTCACCGTCACCGACCGTAGCGACTGGGATCTCCACGCCTTCTGCCGCGAGCATAATTGGCGGGTCTGGCTCAAAGGCCCTTATTATGATGCGGCCCGCACGCCCAGTTGGGACGCGTTCGTAGCTGCGCGCAACGCGCTAACAAAAATTTGGTCTACCAACCGCCTCTACCTTCAGAAGCACGTCAGCGGCTACGAAGAGTCGGTGATGCTGAGCGCCTACAAGGGGGAACTCCTTGGGGCCGTCAGCATGCGCAAGCGCGACATTACGCCTGAGGGGAAGACGTGGGCCGGCGACGTCTCGGAAGTTGACAAGGATTTCATGCAGCCGCTCCGCAGGATGGTGCGAGAACTTGGCTGGACAGGCGGCGGGGAGCTCGAGATGATTCGAGATGCCGGTGGGCAATTGTGGCTGCTTGAGATGAACCCGCGCTTTCCTGCATGGGTGCATGGTGCCACCCTCGCCGGCCATAACCTTCCGGGCCTTCTGGTGGAGAGGGCGACTGGAATCGCGGCGCGTTCAACCCCGGTGCAGGGGGAGGAGTTCGCGCGCATAGTGCTTGAGGTGCCGGTACGCTCCGCTTATCCGCTGCCCCCGCTGCTGGAGCCCTTCGGCGGCGCGATCGGTCATTCCATGAAGCATCCGTCCGGCCTCACCTCACTCGCGAAGAAACTGCACGAGGAGAAGTCCGAAGCTCGCGACGCCACTGTCGAACCCCACAGTCCCGGCGAGCTTCCGCATATTCCTGCATCGTTCCTCGCCGACCTCGAGGCGCATGATTTCTCCAAGCTGCAAACGCCCGATTTCCTGTTCATGGACTCAACGGCTGCGGCCCTCTTCAAGCGCGCGCGAGAACGTGCGCAGCGGCTCAGCACCAACGAGCTCCAAATGGTCAGCGGCTATTCGATCAAAACCAATCCCGACGAGCGCCTCATCAAGCTCGCGCTCGACAACGGCTTCCTTGCCGAGGCTATAAGCCTACTCGAAGTGCAAAAGGCGCTTCAGGTTGGATTCCGGCCGGACCAGGTGATCCTCAACGGCCCCGGCAAGTGGTGGCCCGAAGGATTGACGCCGAAGGAACGGCTTCACGCGGTGTTCTGCGATAGTGTGGCGGACCTGGAACGCGTGCTTGGTGCGATGGCGGCGAGCGAGCTGTCGGCGCGACACGTCGGGGTTCGTATCCGCTCTCCTAATGTCATCTCGCGCTTTGGCATTCCGTTGGACAGCCCCGCGACGTTCCGCAAGCTGCTTGCGGCCGTGAAGCGTCTCCCGACCGATGTAGCGTTCGGAATTCACTTTCATATGGCGAGCTCGAATATCGGTGTCGCACAATGGTGGCACCTGTTCGCGAGCATGCTGAAATGGTGCCGCTCCATCGAGAAGCTCACCGGGCGCACGATCGATATCCTTGACGTGGGCGGCGGCTGGTTTCCCGACGATTGGCAGGCGGAGGATGATGTCAGGTTCGCGGAAGCGGTAGCGACGGTCCGCGCCGAGCTTCCTGCAGTCCGGCAGATCGTGTCCGAACCAGGCAAGGCCCTGGCGCAGCCCTCGATGGCGCTTGCGATGCGGATTCTCGAAATCCAGGAGCATGAGGACGATCATGTCGAGGCGGTTGTCGACGCATCGATCGCCGAGCTGCCGATGCACTTCTTTCAGCCGCACCGGATGTTGCGCCAATGCCGGCAAACCGGTGCGCTCCAGCCGCTCGGAAGGGGCAAGACACACCTCATGGGCCGTCTCTGCATGGAGCACGACATCCTGGCTGCGAATGTGCAGCTTCCCGAAGGAACGCGCGCCGGCGACGTCCTGATTTTCTGTGATACCGGCGGTTACGACAGGAGCATGTCCTATGTTTTTGGGCGCGGTTAAAGACCTCCGGGCGCGGCAGGAGGATGTTGGCGAGAGGCCCTTGCCGAGCTCGCGCTGGCAGGACTTTCCGTTCAGCCGCCTATCCCATCATGGCGAGGCGTGCTGCGATATCGCACGCGAATGGGTCGGGGCGATGGACTTCGCGCAGCTGAACGGGAGCGACCTTCTCAGCGGGCCCCGGTGGCTGCGGCATAAACATGAATGGGGGCCGTCGGCGTGGCCGATGCATTGGTGCGAGGTGGTGGAGTGCGAGGTCATCGACTGCGGTGCCCATGCGGCACTGGCGCACGAGGCCTTCGCCTCTCGCGGCGTCGCCGCATTCCGAGCGCAATTCGTCCAGCGCTACAGCGCCGATGCCACCAGCGAGTGGCGCAGGAAATGGCGGGACGAGCAGATTTCAGATTATTGGATCACCGAAGATCTGATCTACCACGAGGGCAATGCCTTGCTGGTTGGGGAGGCCGAAGTGAAGCTTTGGGATGCGAGCGCCGGCTGGTGGATGAATGCACGCCAATCGGGCGGCTATGGCAGCCTCGTCGCCGTTCGTATCTTTGCCGAAGGGCAGTGGGGTGGTGGCGATGGCTTTCGCTGGGGCATCCACCGCATCAAGCCCAACGTGTGGCATCAGATCGGCCTCTGAGCGTCCGTGCACCCGAGGGGCGGGACGAGCCGCTTTTGCATGAAGTAGCGTGCGCCGCCGAGCGGATGATCTTGGATCATGCCTACCACCGCGTAGCCGAGCTTCTCGTAGAAACCACGGGATTGAAAGCTGAACGTGTCCAGCCACACGCCGACGCAGCCTCTGTCCAAG
>JAQGLH010000115.1 GCA_028293005.1 Alphaproteobacteria bacterium | reverse complement strand
AACGCGATATCGATCCAGTTTTTCGGCAATTTGTCGACGAAGAAGGGTCGGTCGGTCTTGCGATGAACGGCGGCGCGGCGGAGATATTCTTCCCGCAGGCGCTTTCGCTCGGCACCATCCAGCCGAGCGAGCAATTCGGGGTAGGTCACATCCGGAGTCCGCCACAGATCTGCGATATATTCGCGGGCAAGAACAGGGATGTAGGGGAGCTCAGAGGTTCCTTCGACCAACGAATGGCTCGATAGGATCTGCTCGACCAGTGTCGAGCCGGCGCGCGGCATTCCGACGACGAAGATCGGATCGCCGGGGGTTTGCTCCTGCTCCTGCCTCACGGCGAAGAACTCTGGGGTGGCAAGCGCGATGGTGCGGTCGACTTGATCGGTGACCTTGGCCGCATCGTAGTCGAGGATATCGCCCCTGATCCCGTTCGCAGTCGAATAATGCGTGAACGATTCCTCGAAGCGGCCCCGATCCTCATAGGCCTTGCCGAGCGCGAAATGGATGTGGAGCTGCCGATCCGGCTCGACCTTCGTGCCTTGCAGGGCCGCTAGCATCGCCGCGATGTCGGCATCGCCCAGCTCGACTGTCTTCAGATTGGCGAGACTCCACCAGGCCTCCCCGAGGCCCCCATCGAGCGCGATCGCCTTGCGGTAAGCGTCGACTGATTGAGGAAGCCGGCCGACGGTCTTGAGAACATGACCGTAGCTCATCCAAATCGACGCCTTGTCGGGGTGGCGATCGAGCAAATCCCGATAGGCGAGGGCCGCCTGGTCATAGTCTCCGATCGCCGCCAGCGATGCCGCCCTCGCAACCTGCGCCCGGAAATGGGAAGGCTCGTGCTCGAGCAGTGCTTCGAGCACCTCGATCGCTTCGCTACGGCGACGCTGCTGCAACAAGGTGTCGGCGAGCATCAGGCGGGCAGCCGTGAAACCTGGAGCAAGTGCAATCGCCTTACGGAAGAGACGCTCGGCTTCATCATAAGCCACGACGTGCAGCGCGATCTGGCCGAGCATGGTCGTCGCCGCGGCATCGTTCGGACTGGTCTTGAGGTACGGCCGCAGCAGATGCTCGGCTTCCTGCCAGCGCTCGTCGGTGATGGCGCGCGCCGCCTGCATCAGGATCGCGTTATTCGCCGAGGCACGGATCGCGTCCATTTCGGCTTGTGCTGCTTCTGCATCGCGGCCGAGGCGCCGCAAGCCCTGCGCGAGCAGGCGCAGCGCATCGCCATCCGCTGGACGTTTCCGCAAGATTTCCTGCGCCTGCTCGATCGCCGCGGCCGGATCGCTTTCGAGAAGCGCGTCGGCACGAGCGAGTGCAGCCTCAAGGCTGTTGGCGGGGCGAAAGGTGACGTCCATGACGACCTATTCCACGGCGCGTGAGGAGAGAGCAAGCGGGCGCGCCCTAATCCACCGCGAAGCGAGCAGCTTGGTTCCGCTTGTGACGCTAAGCCCGGCGTGACGCGCATCGGCGAAGGGGCGGCCATCCGGCCCCGCGTTGACGAACAGAATGGCGTCCCCGGCGGCGCCGCGCACCTTGAGATCGTTCGCCAGGAAATGCGTCTCGCCCCCGGTGTAATCGTCGTTGAGATAGACCAGGATGGTTTGCATCCGCTGGTTGGACTCGTCGGGGAGGGCGTCGCTGTGCGCCTTATACTGCTGGCCTGGCCGATAACGCAGGATTTGCAGCGGTTCGCCTTGCGATGGCAGCGTGCCGCTGATCGCCGCCAGCCTTCGGTTCAGTGCGTGGACGGCAGGCGTCTCATAGGCCAGCGGAAAAGCTGCGACATCGGAGCTTCGCACCGGGTCTTCGACCAATTTTCCGGTGACCGGATGCACGACGACCGACGGGGTGAAGAAGGGTGTCGCGACGGCAATCAGATAGTCGCATTCAGCACGGGTGAAGAGACCGCGACAGAGCTTTACGCTCGGGCCGCTGCTGAGCGCTTCGAATTCTGGCAGGCTCGCAGGATCGCCGTTGGACGTGAGCCTCATCGCCTCAAGCAACTCGACTTCGTCCCGAGCGTGCTGAACGGTGCCGGATCGCTGCGCGAGAAGCCGCAACGCTTCCTGCCAGTCGCGGTCCCCGCCGGTGCCGTTCGCCAGGAATGCGATGAATATGGCTTCGGCTTCCGACTGGCCCGCGGCGGCGGCCTGCCCGAACAGCTGACGAGAAGCCGCGAGATCGCGTCCGACATGCTGGCCCGAGAGGCACCAGGCTGCGAGCGTGAAAGCGGCGTCCGGATCGCCGCCGGCGACGCCGCGCTTGAGCAGGTCCAGTGCCTCACGCAGTCGGCCGCGCGAGGCGAGCGCCTCGGCAGCTTGACCGGATGAAGGGGCCACTGCTCCCATTGACCCAGTCTCTGGCAGCTTGAGGATGCGGCGGCTACCCAAAAAGAAGGGCCGGAGCTTGCGCGCCGGCCCTGAGATCACATTCTGTTTTTTCTTAGAATTTGGTGACTGCGCCGGCGTAAAAGAAGCGGCCGACGTTGTCCCAAATCCCGCCTTGCTCAGAAATTCCCTGGTTATGGAACGGCGGCAATTTGTCGGTCACATTGTCGACACCGAAGTAGATGTTGAAGTTCGGTTTGACATCATACCCAAGCCGAAGGTCATGGTACCAGCGCGCTGGCGCCCAGACCGGATCCGAATAGTCGGGATTCTGAGCCGGACGGCCCTGCTTCGAGAAGAAGAACTCATATTCAGCGGTGTTGATCGCCAGCTGCTTGCCGACATACCGCAGGTCGTAACCGAACGTCCATCCACCGGTTTTGAGCTCGGTCTTCAGGGTGGCCTGATCCTGAGGATCGCCCATCTCCTTCAGATACTGGTCGGCACGGCCCGGATCGGTCGGGTCGAGGAACTCATCCGCCTGAAGCACACGCGTGTAGAGAAGCCTGGCGGAGAGAGCGCCGATACCGATATCGCGGCGATAGCTAGCCTCGACGTCGATGCCGCGACCCTTCAAGGCGGCAAAGTTCAGCGGCGTTACCTGAAGCGTCCCTTCCAGGATCTGCCCGGGGATTTCCTGATGGGATCCCCCGCTCGCGCCGGCACGCTGGATCAAACCGCAGAACTGATTGTTCAGATCCGGCGAATCATAGCAGGTGTCGACGATCGTCTGCGCGTCCACCGAGGAAATGACCTTGCTTACCTTGATGTCGTAATAATCGACCGACAACGAGAAGCCCGGCACGAACCGCGGCTGGAATACCGCGCCGACCGTCAGCGATTTCGAGCTCTCCTCGGTAAGGTTCCGATTGCCGCCCGACAATATCTCCAGCGATTGGATATATTGGAAGTCGTAATTGGGCCCGAGTCCCGCGGCACGACAATTGGCCTCGCGGGTAGCAGTGCCGCTGCCGATGTTCCGCAGCGAGCACGGGTCGGTAAAGCCGGGTGCGAAATTCTGCCCGAGCGTCTGATAGAGTTCGGAAAGGTTCGGTGCGCGAACGGCCTTCGAATAAGTCGCACGGAAACGGATGTCGGCAACCGGAGCCCAATCGACGCCGGCATTGTACGCGAAGACGGTGCCGGTCGCTCCTTTGTAATCGGCAACGCGCCCTGCGCCCGAGACCGTCAGCTCATGCATGAACGGCTTGTCGCGGAGTAGGGGGAGGCGAAGCTCGCCAAACGCTTCCTTGACCTCGAATGCCGGTGACGAGAACGTCTGGAGCGCATTGTAGAAGGTCAAACCTTGTTCGACGATCGGATCGGCCTTGAAGAAATTGGTCTCCCGCCGATATTCCGCGCCGACGGCGAACCCGACCGGGCCACCCGGCAGTTCGAACCATTGGCTGCTGTCGCCCGACATGAAGCCGTTGAGCACGAGCTGGGTGATCTTTCCCCGCGAGACCGTATTCTGCATCAGATAGTTGCGGGCTTCATTGCTGACCGTGCCGAGGCCGAACAGGTTGACCGGAACGCACTGCGCGATGTCGTTCGGCAGTTGCGCGGCGGCGGCAGCCTGATCGAGCGCGCTTTCATAGGGAGCGGCGGTCGAAGGATCGAGCTGCGAACGGCACACGATTCTGCCGGTGGCCGGATCGTTGACCGCGTCGATGGCAAGCAGATAACGCTGCACGTTCAGATTGCCGCCGACCCGCGTCCTGTCCCTGAACCGCCCGTAATTGGCCGAGACCTCATAGGTCCAATCGTCGTTGAACGTCCCGCGAACGCCGCCGACGATGCGATAGGTGTCGCGCGTGGAGACCTCGTTGCGGATGCCGAGATCTAAAAGGTTCTTCCAGATCGTGAAGCCGCCCTCGTCCGCGTCGTTGACGCCATTGCCCAAGGGATTTCCGTCGGTGTCATAATCGCCGTAATAATCACCATAGCCTTGTCTGATGATTTCCCGCGCCTGGGCGGAAAGAAACGCATTGTCGGTGTAGAAGCGCTCGCGCGGCGAACCGAACGTCGAGCCGCTCTGGGTGAAGGCAGGGCCGCTGAAGCCGCTGCCGCGCGACACCGTCTTCACATATTTGGCTTCGAAGAACGGCTCGAACGCTTCGCTGATCGTGAAATGGCCGAGGACGTTGAAATTATAGCGGTCGTTGCGAGGCAGAAGCTGCAGCTGTCGCATGTCGCGCAGGTGATCCTGCCGGTTGGCATTGACGAACTGACCGAAGGGCGGGATTCCGACACGATCGCCGGTCAGCTCGACCAGGTCGCCGTTGGGCTCGAACGAATAGGGGTTCGCGAAAGGCCCATCGTTGAAAAACAGCACATAGCCCTGGCTGCTGAGCGTGGGCGATGTCCGGTTTCTAATGAAGATGCGATCCGGCTTGTTATCGCTCGGCGCACTGGCCGGATCGGTATCGACGACGGTGAAATTCGCATTCTCCGCATAATAGCTGCGGTTGCTTCCGAGAAACTGATTTTGACGGGAATATTCGAAGCTGGCGGCGATGTTCCCGCGGCCATCGGCGAAATTCTTGCCGGCCACCGTGCTCACCAGATAGCTGCCGGCGTCGCCGCGCGAGCTGATGCCGCTCTGGCCTCGGATCTGGAAGCCGTCATAGTCACGCTTCAGAACGAAGTTGACGACACCCGCGATCGCGTCCGACCCGTAGATCGCTGAATTGCCGCCCGTCACGATGTCGACGCGTTCGATCAAATCGGTCGGGATTTGGTTGACGTCCACCGCGGTGCCGGTGAGCAGGATATCGGCGCCGACGTGGCGGCGGCCATTTTGCAGAACCAGCGTGCGCCCGATGCCCAAGCCGCGAAGATCGAGCAGATTGAGGCCGGATGTCCCGAGCGACTCGGTCGAATTGGCCTGGCCCAGCGTGCTTCGCAGCGCGGGCAGCTCGTTTAGAGTGTCTCCCACCGAAAGCCGGCCGGTTTCAAAAAATTCTTCGCCGCCGATCGATGCGATCGGCACCGTCGATTCGAGGTTCGGCCGGCGAATGCGCGATCCGGTGACGACGATGGATTGTTCGCCGACTGCGGCGCTCGTGTCGCCGGTCTGGACGGTGTTGACCGCCGGCGTGCCGGATTCGATCTCCGCCTCGCCCTTCAGCGCCGCCGGAGGCGTGGTTTCGGACGGAACCTCTTGCGCCAGTGCCGGCGAGGTGGTGAAAATGCTGATGGCGGCAGCGGAGCAGAGAGCGCTTGTGCCAAGCAAACCGTGTCGTTTCATGAATCTTCCCTTCAAAGCTCGGCCGTCTGAGCGGCTTATTACCTCCGAATTGAAGGTTAACGCCTTTCCATTCAAGGTTAATACGCAGTTCAGAAACTAACGCCGTCCGCGTGTCACGCATCTGCAACAGGTGCGGTTATTGCGGTGTTGGGTGGAATTTTTGTCGAGTGATTCTCTTGCGATAGGGAAATCATCTGTCCCTTGTGCGGGTGAAGCCGGCGCTCCGACTCGGGAAAGCGCCGCCTAGCTTCGCGCTCTTTCCCTGGCGGGGAGAAGTGCTTAGACGGCGGTGATGGCCGAAGCAGCACGCACGCCGCGGATCACGCGTCTTCGAATGCCATCCTTTAATGGTTGAATTCTCGCGCGCGGCGCTCGCAACGATCGCCCTGTTCTGCGGCCTCTGGCTTGGGATCGCAGCCTGGGCGACCTTTGTGGGTCTACGGCGCCGTCGGGATGCCGCCGGGCAGAGCCGCGAGCTTTCGGGCGCGGCGATGCTGCTTGGTGCTAGCCCGGCGCTGTCGCTCTTGGTCCACCCTGACGGCACGGTCGAAGGGCCGCCGCGGGTGTTCGATCTGCTGGGGCTGGAGGCGGTGCCCGCGAGGGTGGAGGAGGCCTTTGCGCGATTGCGCGCCGCCGACGCGGCGGGGCTTGCGGCTCGTCTGCGAGACGTCTCGATCGGGGGCGGCAATTTCTCTCACGCGGTCGCCCCGGAGGGTTCCACGCGGGTCTTTCTAGTGCGCGGGTCTCCGGCGCCGCCGCCGATGCCGCCGGGCGCAGTGCTGTTGTGGTTCATCGATGCGACCGACACTGAAGAGCAGATCACGGCATTACGGAGCGAGGGGGAGCGCCTGGCGTCCGCGCTCGACGCCTTGTCGGGATTGATCGAGGCTGCTCCGTTTCCGATCTGGCATCGCGGCCCCGATCTCGCGCTCGCGATGGTCAACAGCGCCTATGTCGAGGCGGTCGAGGCGGACGACGCGCTTGCGGTGATCCGCGCGGGAATCGAGCTCGTCGACGAAGACGAGGGCAGGAACCCGGTCGAGCAAGCAGCCGACGTGCGCGGCAAGGGCGAAGCTACAGCGCGCACGGTCCCGGCAACGATCGCCGGCGAGCGGCGCATGATGCGCGTCGTCGAGGTGCCGCTCGGCACCCACGGTGTCGCCGGCTTCGCGATCGACGTCGAGGATCGCGAGCAGGCGCGCGCCGATCTCGCCCGTTTCGTCCGCGCCCAGCGCGACATGCTCGATCGCCTATCGGCGGGCGTGGCGCAGTTCGGGCGCGATCGCAGCCTGATCTTCTTCAACCAGCCGTTCGCGCGGCTGTTCTCGCTCCAGGCCGAATGGCTCGCCGATCGCCCGGAATTCGATCGGGTGCTCGATCGCATGCGCGAGGGCGGCA
>JAQGLH010000080.1 GCA_028293005.1 Alphaproteobacteria bacterium | reverse complement strand
GCACCAGCTTCGATCTCGGCTTCGTCAACCTCGAGACGACCAGCGGCTACACTTATTCGAAGGTGAAGCAGCAGGCGGACTCGGACTCGACGAACATTCCGCTCGCGGTCGCAGGGCCAATGCCGTTCAAGACCCAATCCTACAGCCAGGAAGTCCGGCTGCTGTCGCAGAGCGGTGGTCCGCTCAACTGGTTGGCCGGCGCCTATGCGTTCCACCTCGACAGCAACGGCGTGATCCCGACGCTCGCGGCAACCGTAACCAACGGCGTTCCCGGCCCGCTCGGTGGCCCTATCCTGAGGCCGGACGTCAACACCACTTCCTATGCGGTGTTCGCCGAGGGCACATACCAGCTGGCCGAGCCGCTCTTCTTCACCGGCGGCGCGCGCTGGACCTACGAGAAGCGCGACTTCGTTATGTACCGCGACAACAACGTTCTGTTGATCCCGTTTGATAAGTTCAACATGGACAAGGTCACCTACCGCTTCGCACTGCGCTACCAGCCGACGCCGGACTGGAACATCTATGCGAGCTACGGAACCGGCTTCAAGAGCGGCGCCTACAACACCATCACCCGCACGCTCAATCGGGTCGACCCGGAGACGATCAAGGCGATCGAGGGCGGAATCAAGGCGGACGTTACGCGCAACCTGCGCGTCAATCTGGCTCTCTTCCATTACCAGTTCGACAATATGCAGGTCAGCGCACGCCATCCGGTCAACGTAGAATATATCCTCCAGAACGCGGCGAGCTCGAAGAGCTACGGCGGCGAGCTTGAGGTGACGGCCGTTCCGGCCGAGGGCCTGACCGTGACGGCGACCGCCTCCTATGTGCATGCACGCTATGAGAGCTTCCCGCTCGCGCAGGGCTTCGTGCCGCGTGCGACCGGCGGCAACGACGCCGTCACCGTGGATGCCTCGGGCCACCACATGGTGAAAGCCCCAACGTCGACGTTCAGCATCTCGCCGCGCTACGAGCATGATTTCGGATCGGGGACCTTCGACATTTCGGCGAACCTCTTCCACAGCGCGAAATGGTACGCAGACTTTGCCAATGTCTTCAGTCAGCCGTCCTACACCACCTTGAGCGCGCAAGTGGGCTATACGGTCGGCCAGCTGCGCTTCACCCTCTCGGGCACGAACATCACCGACGAGGTGGTCTATGATCAGCTCCGCGTGGGTTCGCAGGCGACCGACGTTATCCTCGCTGCTCCCCGCGAAGTGAAGGTCGGCGTCGAGGTGAAATTCTAATCGCCGAACTCTGACCACTGCCTGAAGAGAGAAGCTGCCGGGAGACCGGCAGCTTCTTTTTTATCCTGCGCTGAAGTTGCGGTGGCGGGAGACCGCCCGCAGGAGGTAGGGGCTGCTGGTGACAGGCCGCTCCACAATCTTCGGTGGTGCCTCACCTCCAACCCGTGAGGATTTGTTGCGCGGCTAAGCCGCTACGCCGTGCAGCTCGGCCTTTAGTCGTTCCTCGATCGCCACCAGAACGCCGCGGTCTTCAATCGTCGCGGGGACGTCATAAGGCTCGCCATCGGCGATCTTCTTCATCACGCCGCGCAGCGTCTTCCCCGACCGTGTCTTGGGCAGGGCGCTCACCATCACGACCTTCCTGAAGCTCGCGACCGCACCGATTGTCTTGCGCACCAGCCCGACCAGCTCGGCCTCGATTTCCTCGGCTCCCCTGGCATTGTTGATGCGCGCGACCACCACTGCGACGGGAATCTGGCCCTTCAACTCGTCGGCGACCCCGATCACCGCGCATTCGCTGACGTCTTGATGGGTCGAAAGGATCTCCTCCATCTGCCCGGTCGAAAGACGGTGGCCGGCGACGTTGATCACGTCGTCGGTGCGGGCATGGACGTGGACATAGCCGTCCTCGTCAATGAGACCGGCATCGCCGGTGGCGTAATAGCCCGGGTGTGAGTCGAGATAGGCGCGGCGGTAGCGGTCGGGCGCGTTCCACAAGGTCGGCGACATGCTCGGCGGCAGCGGCAGCTTGATCGAGATGTCGCCGATCGTACCGGCAGGCACCTCCCGCCCCTCGGCATCGAGAATGCGGACGTCCCAGCCAGGCATCGGCCTGCAGACCGAGCCCGGCTTCGACGGAAACGCCTCGATGCCGATCGGGTTGGCGGCGATCGGCCAGCCGGTTTCCGTCTGCCACCAATGGTCGATCGCCGGCACGCTCAAATTGGTCTCGATCCAGCTCAAGGTCGCGCTGTCGGAGCGCTCCCCGGCAAGGAAGATCGTGCGCAAGCTCGACAAGTCGCAGGCCTTGGCGAAGGCGGCATCGGGATCCTCGCGCTTGATCGCGCGGAAGGCGGTCGGCGCGACGAACAGCACCGAGACCTTGTGCTTTTCGATGATGCGCCAGAAGGTGCCGGCGTCGGGGGTTCCGACCGGCTTGCCTTCGTAGAGGATCGACGCCGACCCGTTCAGCAGCGGCGCATAGACCGTGTAGCTGTGGCCGACCGCCCAGCCTATGTCCGACGCCGCCCAATAGGTCTCGCCCGGGCCGCAGCCGTAGACGTTGGGCATCGACCAGGTGAGCGCGACCGCGTGGCCGCCATTGTCGCGCACGACACCCTTGGGCTGGCCGGTCGTGCCCGACGTGTAGAGAATGTAGAGCGGATCGGTCGCGAGCACCGACGTGCAGCCGACCGGCTCGGCGGCGCGGACCAGCTCGTGCCAGTCGTGATCGCGCCCGTCGCGCAGCTCGGCCTTTTCCTCCGGGCGCTGGACGATGATCGTCGCGTCGGGCTTGTGCGCGGCGAGGTCGAGCGCATTGTCGAGGATCGGCTTGTAGGCAATGATGCCGCGCGGCTCGATGCCGCACGACGCCGACACAACGAGGCGCGGCGTGCAATCGTCGATCCGCACCGCGAGCTCGGGCGCGGCAAAGCCGCCGAACACCACCGAATGAACCGCGCCAAGCCGCGCGCACGCGAGCATTGCGACCACCGCCTCGGGGATCATCGGCATATAGATCAGGACGCGCTCGCCCTTTTGCAGACCCAGCTTCTGCATGACTCCCGCGAAGCGTGCGACGCGATCCTGCAACTGCGCGTAGCTGATCGTCTCGCTCGTGCCCGAATAGGCGCTTTCATAGATGATGGCGGCGCGTGCGCCATGCCCGGCTTCGACATGGTGGTCGACAGCATTGTAGCAGGTGTTGAGCATGCCGCCGGCGAACCAGCGCTGGATCGGATCGCCGGTGTCGCTGAGGACGGCAGTGAACGGCTTATCCCACGCGACGCCTTGCGCAGCGCGGCTCCAAAAGCCCTCCGGATCCGAAATCGACTGCTGGTAGATGTCGTCGTACTTCACGATCGAGCTCTCCTAAGGCCGTTGTTGCCGCGGCCCTTTGGGCCGGGCGTTTGGAATTGTTGATGAAGGGCACGCCCCACACGCCGTCAGCATAACAACCGCGTGGCGGCGGGGGAACAGGCAGGATCGGGCGCGCCCGCGCCGCCGGCCCCGAGTAACGCTTGAGCCGCGACGTCCGCATCCGCTACGCGTGAAACGTGGTCATCCGCCTTCGCTCCCTGCTGCCCGACAGCTTCGTGCTGCTCCTGATCGGCGCGATCGTGGTTGCGACCGTGATTCCGGCCACCGGACGCGCGCTGGCGATCGTCGGCACGATCTCGACGGCGGCGATCGTACTGCTGTTCTTCTTTCACGGGCTGCGGCTGTCGCGCGAGGCGGTAATCGCCGGTTTGATGCGCTGGCGGCTCCACCTCGCCATCCTCGCTTTCGGCTATCTGCTTTTGCCGTTGATCGGCCTGATGCTGACGCCGCTCGGCTCCGCCTGGCTCAGCCCCAGTCTGACGCTCGGCATCCTCTTTCTGTGCGTGCTTCCGACCACGGTCCAGTCGTCGATCGCCTATAGCTCGATCGGGCGCGGCAATGTCGCCGCCGCGGTGGTCGCCGCGGCCGCGTCGAACATCGCCGGAGTGGTGCTGACACCGTTGCTGTTCGCCGCCGTCGCGAAGGCGGGCGGCGGCGGCACCGACCTGTCGTCGATCGTCAAGATCGCGACGATGCTGCTCCTTCCCTTCACGCTCGGGCAGATCGCGCGTCTCTGGCTCGCTGCGTGGATCGAGCGCTGGCGCACGGTCACCAGCCGGCTCGACCGGCTGACGATCCTGCTCGCCGTCTATGTGGCGTTCGCGCAGGCAAGCGAGGGCGGGCTGTGGAAGCAGGTCTCGGGCATCGAGCTCGCGCTGCTGGCCGCCTTCGTGCTCGTGCTGATGCTGATTGCGTTCGCCGGCGCGTGGGGCTTCGGCCGCGCGCTCGGCTTCGACCGCGCCGACCGCACGACCTTGCTGTTCTGCGGCGCCCACAAAAGCCTCGCCACCGGCGCCCCGATGGCACGAGTGCTGTTCCCCGGGCCCGAAGCGGCGGCGATGCTGCTGCCGCTGATCGTCTACCATCAGTTCCAGCTGATCTTCTCGGCGTTTATCGCGCCACGAATGGGGGCCGGCGCGGCGGAGCGGGCGGAGTCACCCCAGACTGTCGGCGGTTAAGGGAGCCCTCGACCGCTCGGCGGTCCTGCCCGGGGAATCCGGGAGCGGAATTGCAGCTGTGCATCCGACAAGAACATCCTTCCCCCCGCTTTCCGGGGAGGGGGACTATAAGACGGTGGTCGAAGCGACCTTTCCAACGCGCCTTAAGCCGGCACGTCAGGCCGGCACGCCGCCTCCGGCTGCGACATTGAGCGCCGTTTCGGCATCCGCCAGGCGCGGCGCGGCATCGCGGACGCCCTCGTCGACATGTGCTTCGAACTTGGCGAAATTGTCGGTGAACAGCCGCACCAGCTTGCGCGCGGCGGCGTCATAGGATGGCTTGTCCGGCCAGGTTTCGCGCGGGTTGAGGATCGCGCCGTCGACGCCGGCGACAGCAACCGGCACGTCGAAGCCGAACCAGGGATCCTTGCGGAAGGTCGAGTTGGAGAGACTGCCGTCGAGCGCCGCGTTGAGCAGAGTCCGCGTGACCTTGATCGGCATCCGCCGCCCGGTGCCATATTGACCGCCGGTCCATCCGGTGTTGACCAGCCAGCAATTGACATGACCCGTGGCGATCCGCTCCTTGAGCAGGTTGCCGTAGACCGACGGGTGGCGCGGCATGAACGGCGCGCCGAAGCAGGTCGAGAAGGTCGCCTCGGGTTCGGTCACGCCGATTTCCGTACCGGCGACCTTGGCCGTATAACCCGACAGGAAATGATACATCGCCTGGTCGGGCGTCAGCCGCGCGATCGGCGGAAGCACGCCGAACGCATCGGCGGTCAGCATCACGACATTGCGCGGGACCGGCCCCATATTCTCGTCCGAATGATTGGGGATGAATTCGATCGGGTAGGCGCCGCGGCTGTTCTCGGCGAGGCTCGCGTCGTCGAAATCGAGCTTGCGCGTCACCGGGTCCATGACGACGTTTTCAAGCACGGTGCCGAAGCGGCGCGACGTCGCGTAGATCTCGGGCTCGGCCTCTTCCGACAGGCGGATCATCTTGGCGTAGCAACCGCCCTCGAAGTTGAACACCGCGGTGTCGGACCAGCCGTGCTCGTCGTCGCCGATCAGGGTACGGCTGCTGTCGGCCGAGAGTGTGGTCTTCCCGGTCCCCGAGAGGCCGAAGAAGACGGCGGTGTCGCCCTGCGGCCCGATGTTGGCCGAGCAGTGCATCGGCATCACACGGCGCGGCGGAAGCAAATAGTTGAGCAGCCCGAACACGGACTTCTTCATCTCGCCGGCGTAGAGCGTGCCGCCGATCAGAATGAGCCGTTCGGAGAAATTGACCGCAATAACGGTTTCGGTGCGCGAGCCATGGCGCGCCGGATCGGCGCGGAAGCTCGGCAGGTCGATGATCGTATATTCGGGCTGGAACGAAGCCAGCTCGTCCGGCTGGGGACGCACCAGCAAGGTGCGGATGAACAGGCTGTGCCAAGCGAGCTCGGTGACGACGCGGACACGGACGCGATGCTCGGGCTGCGAGCCGCCGTAGAGATCCTGCGTGAAGCAGGTTTCCTTGGCCTCGAGCGCGGCGAGGAAATCCTCCTTGAGCGCCGCGAAATGCTCCGGGGTCATCGCGGCATTATTGTCCCACCAGATCGTGCTCTCGGTCTCGGAGTCGCGAACGATGAACTTGTCCTTGGCCGAACGGCCGGTGTGCTTGCCGGTCTTGACGACCAGCGGCCCGTGTTCGGCAAGCAGACCCTCGCCGCGGCTCACGGCCTGTTCGACCAGCGCGGATGTTCCAAGATTGGCAATATAATGAGGCACGAAAACTCCCGCTCCTGTATCCGACGAGCGCTTGCTCGATTGTCGCGGCAACCATAAACGGAGGGTTCCCCCGAGTCACCTCTATGCGAGCTACGCATTTCTGCGCCGCGCAGCAAATCCGGCGAGCAATGTCGCTGGCGATCAGTCCTTGAACACGAT
>JAQGLH010000074.1 GCA_028293005.1 Alphaproteobacteria bacterium | reverse complement strand
CAGGAAACGAGTATCGTTGCCGCCCAGGATTTCGGGGCCATGCAGCGCGCTGCTGTCGAAGAGCAACGAATCGCCCGGCTTCAAGTGATAGATTTCCGAGCCGTGGCGGTAATCGACCTCGCCCTCGAGCATGTAGATGAACTCGATCCCGCTATGCCGGAAGCCGGTGTGTGCCGCCGCATCCTCCTTGAGCGTGATCAGATAAGGCTCGACGACGACGTCGCCGCGCAGGACGTGGCCGAGCAATTGGTAGATGTGGCCGACCTTCGTGCCGCGGCGATCGATGCTGACGCCCGATCCCGCGGGCACATAGGAGCAATCCTGCCTTTCCTCGAAGGAGGCGAACAAGCTCGAGAGGGGCACCTGGAGCACGTTCGAGATCGCCTGCAACGTGGCCAGCGAGGCGGAAATGCCGCCATTCTCGATCTTCGACAGCATCCCGTTCGAAATGCCGGCGGCGCTGGCGAGGTCCGCGACCGACAAATCCTGCTGGCGCCGAATCGTGCGGATCTGGTTGCCCAGCGCACGTTCGAGATTCCGTTCCGGAGCCTGCGGTGCGGATGACCCCGTCCGGAGCCCTTGGTTGTCTGGAAGCGCTTGCACTTTTGCCTCATCGGAACGTGTGACCATCGGCACCGCCTTTGTGTTCGCGCATCCCTTGAGTAAACTATTTTTTCGCAAAGAGCAGCGGATTCGAAGCGCCGGAGGTCATTGCACCCCGCCCGGCGAGGCGGTGGCCGCTCGTGGGGCAAATCTCACGCCCAGCGGCAAGCGGGAGCGCACGGTTGCCGACGAAGCCTTCGCGGCATCGACGGTGTTGCGCAGCAGGCAGGCGATCGTCATCGGCCCGACGCCGCCCGGCACCGGGGTGATCGCACCCGCCACGTCCAGCGCCTCGTCGAACGCGACATCGCCGACCAGCCGCGACTTGCCGTCTTGGGTCGCGACACGATTGATGCCGACATCGATCACGATCGCGCCCGGCTTGATCCATTCGCCGCGGATCATGTGCGCGCGGCCGACCGCAACGACGAGGATGTCCGCTCCGCGCACGAACGAAGCGACGTCGGGCGTATAGCGATGCGCGATCGTCACCGTGCAATCCTCCTTGAGCAGCAGCTGCGCCATCGGCCGGCCGACGATGTTCGAGCGGCCGACGACCACTGCCGTCAGCCCCCTGAGGTCCTTGCGAACCTTCTTGAGCAGCATGATCGCTCCGAGCGGCGTGCAGGGCGCGAGGCCGCCGCTCCCCGACGCGACGAGCCCGACGTTGAGCGGATGGAAACCGTCGACGTCCTTGGCCGGCTCGATCGCCCGCAGGACTTTCTCGCTGTCGATATGCCGCGGCAGCGGCAATTGCACGAGGATGCCGTGCACCGCCGGGTCGGCATTGAGGCGGGCGACGAGGGCGAGCAACTCCGCTTCCGATGCCTCCGTGGGAAGCTCATGCTTGAACGAAGCCATGCCGACCTCGACCGTCTGCTTGGCTTTCGACCTGACGTAGACGTGGCTTGCCGGATCGTCGCCGACGATGACGACGGCGAGGCCAGGCGTGATTCCGCGGTCGGCGAGCAGCGCGACGTCGCGCGCCACTTCGGCACGAATCTCAGCCGCGACGGCTTTTCCGTCGATGATCGCTGCGGTCATCGATCAATCCCGGAAGACGATGGTCTTGGAGCCGTTCGCCAGCGAACGTCCGTCGAGATGCAAGCGGACCGCGCGCGCCAGCACGCGCCGTTCGATGTCGCGGCCCTTGCGGACCAGATCCTCGGGCGTGTCGTGATGGCTGATCCGCTCGACGTCCTGCTCGATGATCGGTCCCTCGTCGAGATCGCCGGTGACGTAATGCGCGGTGGCGCCGATCAGCTTGACCCCGCGCGCATGCGCCTGGTGGTAAGGCTTGGCGCCCTTGAACCCTGGCAGGAAGCTGTGGTGGATGTTGATGCACCGTCCGGCGAGAAAGGTCGCGAGATCGTCTGACAAGATCTGCATGTAGCGCGCGAGCACGACCAGATCGGCGCCTGTATCCTCGACGATCGCCTTGATTTGCCGCTCCTGCGCGGCCTTGGTTTCCTTGGTGACCGGGAGATAGTGGAACGGAATCGATCCGAAGCCGATCTCGGAATAGGTCGTCGGCGGATGGTTCGAGATGATGCCTACCACATCCATTCTCAGCTCGCCGATGCGGCAGCGATAAAGCAGGTCGATCAGGCAATGGTCGAACTTGGAGGCGAGCAGCAGCACCTTTCGCCGCTCGTCGCGCGGCCGGATCGACCAGTCCATCGCGAACTGCGCGGCGATCGGCGCGAAGCCGGCGAGCAGCTTGGCTGAATCATAGCCTTCAGGAAGACTGAACAGGATGCGGGTGAAGAAGCTTCCCGTCTCCGTGTCGTCGTATTGATGAGCTTCCATGATGTTGCCGCCGTGGCTGAACAGCTCGCTCGTCACGCGCGCGACGATCCCCGGCTGATTGGGGCACGATAAAGTGAGAAGATAGGCCGAGCCGGTCATGCAGGTTCCTTGGACGCGATGGGGTTGGATTTCACAAAGCGGCTGCAGCGATCGCCAGCCAATGGCGGAAGCTTGCTTCGAAGCTCCGGAAGACGGCGAGGTCATAGGCAGGGCCGTCGCCGATCTGCGCGATGATGACGCCGATATGCGCGATCAATGTCGTCGCGGCCGAGCCGACGGCAAAGCGTTCGGGATGAAGATCGATCGAGGCGCCGCGCTGCAGTACGGTGCGTGCACCCGGCCCCTCCAGACGGAACACCACATAGGCGCCGCTCTGGTCCGACACGGCGGCATGGCTCGCGAGCCGGCGTGCCAGCGCGCTGCCCCAGGCGGGCGGCGCATCGGGCTCGACCGCGAGCCAGGCGCCGGGTCCGTTCGCAATCAGCAGGCCGTCGCCAGCCGCGGTCCAGAGTTGGCTCAAGGGGAGGCTCTCGGCTCCGAGAAGGGCGGCGAGCGCTGCCGGGTCGCTTCCGTTCGAGGCCATGATCGCGGCGATGCCGACGCCGTCGAGGCGGGTAATTTCGATTTGCTCAGCCACGCAGCCGGGTTCCTTCCGGGTCGACGAAGACGGGACTGCAGACTTCGATCGCGATGTCGGGGCCACGCACCGGATCGTGCGCCACGATCGCCTCGCCGTGGCGTTCGGGCCCATGGTCGAGCAGGGCCAGCCCGATCCAATGGTCGAGCGTCGGCGAGAAGGCGACCGACGTGACAAAGCCCTGATCGTGCTCGGCGTCCGGTCGCGCGCCCTCGGCAAGCAGGTGCGCGCCGGCGCGAAGCCGCGCTCCCTGCGCCTTCGGCCTTATCCCGACCAACGTCGGCCGGGCCGGATCGACGAGGCCCGGGCGCTGCGCCATCACCCGGCCGATAAAGTCTTTCTTTTGCGACATCATCCGGCCCAGGCCCAAGTCCCTCGCCGTAGTCTGTCCATTGAGTTCGTTGCCGGCGGCGTGGCCCTTCTCGATCCGCATCACACCGAGCGCTTCGGTGCCGTAGGGAATGACGCCGAATGCGCTGCCGATATCGAACAAGGCACGGACCAGGTGATCGCCGAAGCAGGCCGGCACACTGATCTCATAAGCGAGCTCACCGGAGAAGGAGAGGCGGAAGAGCCGCGCCGGCGCGTCCATCCATTCGAATTCCGCCGCGCCCATATAGGGGAAAGCCTCGTTCGACAGGTCGAGCGCCGGCAGCAGCTTCTGGAGGAGCAGGCGCGAGCGCGGCCCAGCCACGGCATAGGTCGACCATTGCTCGGTGACCGAAGTCGCCTGCACGTCGAACTCGGGCCACAGCACCTGCCGCGCAAAATCGATATGCTGCATCACCCGCGCGGCGTTGACCGTGGTGGTCGTGACGAAAAAGCGATCCTCGGCGAAGCGCGTTGTCGTGCCGTCGTCGAGCACGAACCCGTCTTCGCGCAGCATCAGCCCGTAGCGCGCCTTGCCGATCGGCAATGTCGAGAAGGTATTGACGTAGAGCCGGTCAAGCAGCAGCCCCGCGTCGCGGCCGTGAACGTCGATCTTGCCGAGCGTCGAGACGTCGCAGATGCCGACTCCGCCGCGGGTCGCATTGACCTCGCGCGACACGGTCTCCAGCCAGTCGCGCTCGCCGGGCCGTGCGAACCACTGCGCACGTTTCCACTGGCCGGTGTCGACGAACGTCGCACCTTGCTCCACGGCCCATTGGTGGCTCGCGGTGTGCCGCTCGGGCCGGAAATGCTCGCCCCTATGGTGCCCTGCGAGCGCGCCGATCGCGACCGGAAGATAAGGCGGGCGAGACAGGATCGTGCCGGCCTCGGCAATTGCCTTTCCGGTCGCGGCGGCGAGCAATGCGTGGCCATTGACCTGGCTGGTCTTGCCCTGGTCGGTCGCCATGCCCAAGGTCGTGTAGCGCTTGAGCAGCTCGACCGAGGTGAAGCCCTCGCGCGCGGCAAGGTCGATGTCGCTGTCGGTGACGTCGTTCTGGAAATCGACGAACGATTTTCCCCGGCGGCCGGGGACGTGGCATGGCGGCGAGGTCGAGACCGGCTCCGCCCGCGCGAACGGGGTTTCGGTGGTGATCGTGACGCCCAGGTCCGAACCCGCTCTGGCCGCGGCGGCAACCCCGCTCGCCAAGGCGGCGGCGAGGCTCAAAGCCCCGGTCGCAGCGCCTGCGAGCATCATCCCCGGCGGCGGCGCATCGAGCAGGAAGGCGTTGGCTGCATCCGACCAGGACGGACGGCTGCCGAGATTGCTGCCGATGCCGATCGCCGGGTTCCAGCCGCCTGCCATGGCCACCAGATCAACCTCGATCGGATGCACGCGGCCGTCGGAGTCGACGATGGTCGCCGCGCGCACGCATCGGCCGGCGACATTGGTGACGAACGCCCGGCTGAAAATCTTCACTCCGGCGCGGCGCAGTCGCTCGGCCGCCGGCGGCAGGCTTGCGCGCGGATCGACGACCGCCGCCACTCTGCATCCTGCTGCGACCAGGTCCTCGGCGGTCGACCATCCGCTGTCGGATGTCGTGAAGACCAAGGCGCGCTTGCCCGGAGCAACCGCAAAGCGATTGATGTAGGCGGAGACGGCCGACGCCATCATCACGCCCGGCCGGTCGTTGCCGCCGAACACGATCGGCCGCTCGATCGCCCCTGATGCAAGCAGCGCATGGCTGGCGACGATCTTCCAAAGCCGCTGGCGCGGCTGGCCGGGGAGGGGCTGGGCGAGGTGATCGCTGATCCGCTCAACCGCGCCATATTCGCGCCCGTCATAGACGCCGAACACGCTGGTGCGGGGGAGTGACGTCACGTTGGGCATCGTCGCGAGCTCGGCGGCGGCCTCGGCGGCCCAGGCCACACCCTCGATGCCGTCGACCTGGTGGCGCTCGGCGAGCAGGCGCCCACCAAACCGTTCATCCTGGTCGGCGATGATGACGCGGAGTCCGGCGCGCCCCGCCGCCAGTGCCGCCGCCAGCCCGGACGGCCCGGCGCCGATCACCAGAAGGTCACAGAAGCCGTGGCTGCGATCGTAATGATCGGGGTCCGGAAGCATCGACAGCGCGCCGAGCCCGGCCGCGCGCCTGATCAGCGGCTCGTAAAGCTTTTCCCAAAAGGCCGCGGGCCACATGAAGGTCTTGTAGTAGAAGCCGGCGACGAAGATCGGCGAGGCCAGCTGGTTGATTGCCATCACATCGAAGGCGAGGCTCGGCCAGCGGTTCTGGCTGGTCGCGACGAGGCCGTCGATCAGTGGGCCGACGGTCGCGCGGCTGTTGGGCTCGGCATGCGCGCCGCTGCGCAACGTCACCAGCGCGTTGGGCTCTTCGCTGCCGGCCGTCAGGATGCCACGGGGGCGGTGGTATTTGAACGAACGTCCGACCAGCCGCACATTGTTGGCGAGCAAGGCCGAGGCCAGCGTGTCCCCCGCGAAGCCGGTGTAGGCCTTGCCGTCGAAGCTGAACGACAGCGGCCGCGTACGATCGATCAATCCGCCCGCGGCGAGGCGCTTGGGCTGGCGATTCATTGGGCGGAACCCCGCGCCAGCGCAGCGCCGGCAATGTCATGGGTGACCGTGTCGCGCGTCACCACCAGCCAGTTGCGGCAGCCTTGGGCGTGATACCAATGTTCGCGCATCGGCCCGGCGACATTGTCGCGCAAATAGACATAGGCGAAGACAGCCTCGTCGTCGGCGGGCCGCGTCGGCTCCGCGTCGCCGCGATAGACGAACTCCTGAATGTCACGGCTGCCGCAAAATGGGCAGGGGATGCGCATGCGCCTGTGTCCTCAATGCAGATTAGGGTGCGCCCCGCTGCCCTTCTCGTCGATGAGACGGCCGGCGGCGAAGCGATCGAGACGGTAAGCGGCGGCGACCGGGTGGAGCTCGTCCCGCGCGAGAAGATGCGCGAAGCACCAGCCCGAGGCGGGGGTTGCCTTGAACCCGCCGTAGCACCAGCCGGCGTTGAGATAGAGGCCCTCGATCGGGCTGCGATCGATGATCGGCGAGCCGTCCATCGACATGTCGGCGACCCCGCCCCACGAGCGAAGCAGGCGCGCGCGGCCGATCATCGGCATCAATGCCATCCCGCCCTCGCAGACATCCTCGACGACCGGGAGATTTCCACGTTGCGCATAGCTGTTGTAGCCGTCGAGATCGCCGCCGAACACCAGCCCGCCCTTGTCCGACTGGCTGACGTAAAAATGGCCAGCGCCATAGGTGATCACGCCGGGGATCACCGGTTTCAGGCCTTCGGTGACGAACGCCTGCAGCACCTGGCTTTCGATCGGGAGTCGCAGTCCCGCCATCGCCGCGAGGCGCGAGCTGTTTCCCGCGACCGCGAGGCCGACCTTGTTCGCGCCGATCGTGCCGCGGCTGGTCCCGATGCCGCTGACGCGCCCGTCGCTGCTCCTCACAAAGCCGGTCACCTCGCAATTCTGGATGATATCGACCCCACGGTCGGAGGCGCCGCGGGCATAGCCCCAGGCGACCGCGTCGTGGCGGGCGGTGCCGCCGCGCCGTTGCAGGAGGCCGCCCATGATCGGGAAGCGCGCCTGGTGGAAATCGAGGAATGGCGCCATCGCGCGAACCTGGTCGCGATCGAGCAGTTCGGCGTCGACGCCGTGCAGCCGCATCGCGTT
>JAQGLH010000034.1 GCA_028293005.1 Alphaproteobacteria bacterium | reverse complement strand
CGGCGCCATCACGCGCGGCGGCATGAATGGCCGCATTCGCCTAGCTGAAGATATGGCGCCTAGCTGCAGATATGGCGCCTAGCTGAAGATATGGCACCTAGCTGTAGAAGATATGGGTGCCGATGCGGGCGACGCGGGTCAGGCGGCGACCCCACGAGGGGGCGACATAGGAAGCATGATACCACAAGACGTTGCGCCCGACGTTCTGGGCCAGGCCCTTGAGCGCGATGTCGGCGATCGCCAGCGCCTTGCGCCAGCCGTCGCTATTCGTGTCAGCGGTCGGAAACCGACCGTTGCGTATGAACGAGAATTGTGCCGGCTGCGTGACGACCTCGCAGATCGTCGTCGGATAAAGACCGGAAGTGGTGCGGTTGAGGATGACCTCGGCGACCGCCAATTGCCCTTCGAGCGTTTCGCTGCGCGCTTCGAAATAGACTGCTTTGACAAGGCACATTTGCTCGGCGTTCTGGTTGCCGAAGTTGACGAAGGAGATCACCAGGTCATGAAGCGGACGGTGCTGCTGCTCGCCGGACGCGACCGGCAGCGCGACCCCGACTGGGGGTGCAACGAAGCCGGCCGCCGCCGACGGCATGAAGCCGGCAAATTTGGCCTGGGCGGCATTGACGGCCGGAGCAGGCCTGGAGAACGAGACTGAAGAGACGGTTGGCAGCGCCACCGAAGAAATCGTGACCGATGTGGGCGCCAGCTGGGCAATCTGGGTTGGGGCCTGCGCCGCCGAGGGGGTAGCGAAAGACGCAAGCGTCGCGAGGGCCGCGGCGAGGCCGCCGGCTCGTACCAAACCGAACATTCAGATCCTAGCTTGTGCGGTCGGCTGTCTGCGGATGCCGATCTGCATCCCCTATCGCCGCCCGACTGGCATGCCACCGATCCAACGGCGGCCGCGCCCCACAAAGTGCGATTGAGCGAATGACGTGGGCAGGACACCAAGTCAATCAAGCCAGGTTAAAGCAGCGGCGAGCTGTGATCGAGGCAGGACGAGTCGAGGGAACTTTCGAATTAACTCTATTTTTCAACTATTTGTATTGATCGCCTTGGCGAGAGGCACACGGAAGCGGCGGCAAGCGCTTCTTCCATCGGAAAATTGGCGCCGCCGCTGCTCGCTCGCGCTGTGAGCAGATTATCTTAGCGCGACCGAGTCAGCGCGATGGCCAAAACGTCAGATCCCGACGCACGGCGCGGCGCTGGTTGGTTGCCTTCAATCCGGAGACGCCGAACAGGTTGAGCGCGCGTTGCCAGCTCAGAAATTCCTCCAACGTCAGGCGGTAGAAGCGGCACGCCTCGTCAATCGTGAGCAGACCGGCCTGGACTGCGCCGACGACCTGCGCCTTGCGTCGTGCGACCCAGCGCGTCGTGGTCATTGGCGGGACTGATTCGGTTGCGAGCAGCGCGGCGATGTTTCCGACATGGGTTGCATCGGAGTGCCGTGGGTTTCGAGTGCGCGTGGGCATGGCAGACCTCATATTTCAAAGCGCCCCCGAGGAGGATCAGAGACCCATCGTGCTAACGGAATGTCACGAAAGATGGTTAATGCGGCGAAACGGATCGGCGCAACGACGGACGCCCTGAGCACCGCGAACGAGGAAAAGGGGTGCGAGTCGGCAAGGCCGGGCATTCGTTGGGGTTCATGGTATGGAATGAATGCCTGCATTTCCGGGAGGGGCCGTGATCGCAATCATCTGGCGCTACCGCGTCGCTCAAGCGAAGCAGTCGGAATTCGAGATGACCTATGGCCACGGCGGCGATTGGGCAAAGCTGTTCCGCCAAGCGGACGGTTATGTCCGCACCGAGCTGCTTCGCGGCAAAGAGGGTGACTATCTCACGATCGATTATTGGCGGAGCATCGAGGCCTGGGACGATTTCTCCACCCGCTTTGGAGAGGCCTATAACAGGCTCGATGCGCATTGCGATGCGCTCACGGAGGCGGAGGAGAGGATCGGGCTGTTCGAAATTCCTGGCGGGACAAGCTGAGCTTGAGCTTTACCCATGCGTGCGCGAGCGATGAATCCAGCCTTGGATGTCGCCAAGCGTGCGCAAGCGCGAGCGGCGTGGCGAGCGGTCCGGCGGTTCGTAGCGCAGGCCGTCGCGGAGCGCCTCGAAATACCGTAGAAATCTCGTGTCGGCGTGATGCAATCGCTCCCGTAATGGGATAGATTATCGTGCAGAGCAGCCGACTCACCCTTCGGCAGGGGAGGCACGACTTGAAGTCCAGCCTAGACACGACCGATCCGCGCGTCGCGCGGCCGGCCGCCGACCGTCGGCACATCCATTCGGCTCCCGCGAGTGGCTTCGAGCACCATCTGATCGAGACCTCGAGCGCGTCGGAGCGCCGCCCCGACCCTGTGATGACCAAGGTGCGATCGTGGCGCGGCATGGCGACGGTGGCCGTGATCCTCGTCACCACGCTGCTCATCCTCAAGCTTGGCATCTGGTATTTCGTGGGGCTGGTTGCGGTCTATCTGGCGCTGGACGTGGCGCAACGGTTCGAAGCGCGGCGCGAGGCGCGGAATTCGGCAGTCATCTCTGCCGCGCGCGAGCGGGCGACGGAGACGATCATGTTCAGCGGACCGCGCTGGCATTGCGCCCGCGCCGCGCGCGTCGCGCACCAATGCGGCTGGATCGCGCAGCCGATGCGCCGCGGGCGTCTGTGGCGTGCCTCGATTCGTTTGTGCCACGCACGCCGTGCAACACCGGCGGCCGAACTGCTCGAAGCGCTGCGCAACGCCAAGCTCGCGACGCGGATCGCGCTTGCTGTTGCCTTGCCCGCAACCGCGGCCGGGCTGGCGCGGCAGAGTTTCCGCGATCGCGATCTCTGAGCGCCGGCGACCGAGTCTCGCCCGCTGATCGTCGGCGGCTGATCGTCCTGGGACAGATCCCCCGGCACGATTTTTCTGTGCGATTGTGGCGGCCGTGCCACGGCTGGTGATTCCCGAACCTAGCTGACCATGGAGCGGGTTGACGCCCTTTGCCGAAGCGTGGAGCATTGGCGCACGACAAAGGTGCAGGGGATGCAGAATGGGGTTGAGGCTTGCGCCGGCCGATGGATCGCGTGATCCGCGTATAGAAGATCCATCGAACCTCTATCTTGTCCATGCCACCGGCAGGTTGCTGCTGCCGTTCGCGCTACGCGCCGGGATTTCCGCAAACGCAGTCTCTATCACCGGTCTCGCGATCGGCGCGGCCGCGGCGATGGCCTATGCCCACCGAACCGATTGGAGACTGGCGACCCTCGGCCTGCTGCTTTGCATCGCGTGGCTGATCGCCGACGGCCTCGACGGCATGATCGCGCGTGCGACTAAGACAAGCAGCGCGCTGGGCCGGGCACTCGACGGGCTTTGCGATCACGGCGTGTTCTTCCTACTCTACTTCGCGCTTGCATGGTCGATCGGGACGACCGAGGCCTGGGTGCTGGGGACTGCAGCCGGCATCGTGCATGGAATCCAATCGAATCTGTACGAAGCCGAGCGCACCCGCTTCCACCGCCGCATCAAGGGCGATCCCGGCGGGCAGCCGCTCGCCAAGTCGCGCAACCCGCTGGTGCGGCTCTACGATGCCCACATGCGGTTATTCGACCGCTGGGCCGTCTTATTCGATCGTGAGCTCGAGAGCAGTCCGAACCCGGAGCAGCTTGGCGCGGCTTACGGCGAACGCGCGGTGGCGCCGCTCAAGATGATGTCCTTGCTCAGCGGCAACATGCGCGTATTGGTCATCTACCTGGCCTGCCTCGCCGGCGACCCGCGACTGTTCTGGTGGTTCGAGCTGATTCCTCAGTCACTTGTAGCGTTCGGCGGCATCTTCTGGCATCGGGGGGTCGAAGCGACCTTCGTCAGGGAATCGGTCTCGCGTTTTAAAGCGTGATCGGTCAAAGCATTATCGGCCAAAGCTTGACCGGTCGAGGGTAGGCGCGCCAGAGGTGACAACCTCGGACATGCGGGAGTGGGTAAATTGAACTTTTTCGAGCGGGCAACGGTGTAGGATGGCGGATATCAACGTTGCGATCGTTGGTGTGGGCAATTGCGCGAGTTCGCTGGTGCAGGGGATTGCGCATTACCAGAACGGCGGAGCCAATGCGCAGATTGGTCTGATGCATTGGGATCTGGGCGGTTAC
>JAQGLH010000054.1 GCA_028293005.1 Alphaproteobacteria bacterium | reverse complement strand
GTGGCCCTTCTCCCTCGAATCGGTTCTTTGAACCTGGGCCGCCCCTTGTCAGGACGACCCGTTATCGATCGTCCTTATTCCGCTGCTTCCGCTTGCATGTCTACACAGACGAACTTGCGGCCGAGCTTGCCGTCGCGGAATGCGACTCGGCCCGCGCTGAGCGCGAACAGAGTGTGATCCTTGCCGATGCCGACATTCACGCCGGGATAATATTTGGTGCCGCGCTGACGCACGATGATGTTGCCGGCGAGCACGTTTTCGCCGCCGAACTTCTTCACGCCAAGACGCTTGCTCTCTGAGTCGCGCCCGTTGCGCGAGGAGCCGCCTGCTTTTTTATGTGCCATATCCGCCTACGCCTTCGTATCTTAATCTTTGGTCGTAATCTTTGGTCTTATTCGCCGACTTTTTTGGCTGCCTTGCGCGGGCGCTTAGCAGCTGCGGGCGTGTCTGTCATCTCGCTCTCTGCACCCTCGACCTTGAGCGGAGCCTCGACATGGGCCTCGCTGTCGGCCGGCGCATCGGCGTCCGATTTCGTCGCGCGCGGCTGCTTGGCCGCTGCCGCCGGAGCTGCTGCCGCGGCCGGATCGAGCGCCGCCCCAGTCTCCGTGGGCGTCTCGGCGGCGGGCGTTTCAGCCGGTGCCGTGTCGTCCGCCGGCTTGGGTGCCTTGGCTTTCTTCGGGGTCGGCTTTGCCTGCTCGTCGCCGATCGCGACGATCCTCAGGATCGTATGCTGTTGGCGATGGCCGTTCTTGCGGCGGTAATTGTGCCGCCGGCGCTTCTTGAAGACGATGACCTTCTCGGCCTTCGCCTGCGCGATGATCTCGGCCGCGACGGTGAGGCCTTCGGTCGAGCGCAGCTCGGCGCCTTCCCCTGCAAGCAGGACGTCGCCCAGCTGGATGGTGTCGCCGGCTTCACCCGCGATCTTTTCGATGACGATCTTGTCTCCGGCGGCAACGCGATACTGCTTGCCGCCCGTGCGCACGACTGCGAACATGGCTTTGCCTGAAACCTTCTAAAGTGATCCACGCAGTGCAAAGGCTGCAGCACGAGGCTGCGCGGCCAAGGCTGCGCGAGAAGTGGGGCTGCTACTGGAGCAGGGCGGGCCTGTCAATGTCAAAGCCCCTCGGCGAGCCGTGAAAAGGCCGGGATACCGCGGCCCCCTTCGCTCCCGCCTGTTATTAGTGTTTGTGCTCACGGCGCAAATTGTAGCGCCCATTCGAATAAGCATCGAAGATGCCGGCGATCGCCGGGTGGTCGACCGGGTCCTGGTTGTCGTCGGGCACCAGATTCTGCTGGCTGACGTACGCGACGTAGCTGCCGTCGCCGTTTTCCGCGAGCAGATGGTAAAAGGGCTGGTCCTTGCGCGGCCGAACCTCCTCGGGGATCGACTGATACCATTCCTCGCTGTTCGCGAAGACCGGATCGACGTCGAAGATCACGCCTCGGAAATCGAACACGCGGTGGCGCACGATCTGGCCGATCGCGAAGCTGGCGTGAGCGATCGGAGGGGCGATGGGCGGTGCGGTGATCGCGGCGCTGTTCGCAGGGATGGGATCATGTCTCGGCATCTTATTCTCTATGTAGGAGACAATGCACGAGAGGCAAGAACGGGCCCGTGGCTGAGCGCCCGTCTGTGCAATCGGCGGAAGAGTCGATGCGGCCCCGCCACCTCGGGACGTGCCGCCTCACGAGAAGCGGAAGCCGGAGATGGCAGTTTCCATCACATGGTCGGAAAACACGCGCTTGCCCGGCCCTTCGGACGCTCCGGCGGCGACCATCAGCGGGAGGAGATGCTCCTCGCGAGGGTGCGCGACCCGGGCGGCCGGCGCATCGGCCCAGCGCAGCAGCGCCTCGGTGCGCGCGCCGGCATCCGCCTCCGCTGCGTCTTTGAGCCACGCGTCGAACACGTCGGACGGCGCCGTGAAGCGGCTGTCGTTGAAGCCGCGCATATTGTGGAAGCTCATTCCCGAGCCGAGGATGAGCACGCCCTCGTCGCGCAGCGGCGCCAGCGCGCGGCCGGCGGCCACGTGGAGTGCCGGATCGAGGCTCTGCTCCACCGACATTTCGACGATCGGGACGTCGGCATCGGGAAAGGCGACCTTGAGCGGCACGAACACGCCATGGTCCAGGCCGCGCTCGGGATCGACCGAGGCGGGCAGCCCCGCCTCCTTGAGCAGGGTCGCCGCCCGTGTCGCGAGCTCGGGAGAGCCCGGGACGTCGTAGCGAAGCTCGTAGGTGTGCGGCGGGAAATTGTAATAATCGTAGATCAGGCTCGGCCGCTCGGCACCCGTAAACGCGAAGCCCGGCGTCTCCCAATGGCCCGAGACGACGAGGATCGCCTTGGGCTTTTCAGCAACGCTTTCGGGCAGGCCGCGCAGGAACGCCTCCATGCTCGTCCAGCGTCCGGCCGGATCGTCCATGAAGAAGCAGGGTCCGCCGCCGTGCGGAATGAACAGGCTGGGGAGGGAGCTCGTGTCTGCCATCGTCGTTCCTCTTTGCTCCCACCTATGTAAGCGCCGCTGCACGCACCGCAAGAAATAGCTGGCGGCGCCGACCGAGGCACGCCTCGTGTGGCGGTCGAGCACCGCGGCCGTCCCGCCGCTTGGCAAGCGTGCGGCACCGCGCTAGAGCGCCGCCTCGTCCACTGCCCCCGCTTTGCGCGGGGCCACCCTGTCTTGCGGAGAGGTGCCAGAGTGGTCGATCGGGACGGTCTCGAAAACCGTTGTGCCCGCAAGGGTACCGTGGGTTCGAATCCCACCCTCTCCGCCACGGACACATCCGTCACTGTTCGCTGACGATCGGAAAAACAGAGGTTTTCCAGGGCTTAAGCGTTTCAGCAAGCTGTTGCATCGGTGTTCGATGCCAACTTGCCTAATTGGAAGAACGGCAAAGTGCGCTTGTCCCGCACGGAACCCGTGCTCAAGCAGATCCGTCAAAAATTAACATTGGCGCTTGAGGAGAGCCAATCATTGGGTTCCGCACCTTTAAAAGCCTGTGCTAGCCAAATGCTGTGATCCACGTGTCCACCGCTCCCTGGCTGCACTATGTTGCCGACGCGGCAGCTTGGCTCGCTGCCTTCTTCGGTGCGCGATGGGTTTACCGCCGCCGCAAGGCGAGCGTCGAAGGTCTCGCCCATCAGACCGACCCAAGCTATTTCGTCAGCCTTGCTTTGGGGGGCGCCGGCGGCGCCTGGCTCCTCGGTTCACTCAACACATTGCGGGACGCACGGCCGGCCCTTTCACACTCGATCGCCGGCGCACTTGCAGGCGCGATTGTAGCGGTCGAGCTCTGGAAGTGGTGGCGTGGCGTCCGCGGGTCGACGGGTGGGCCGTTCGTCATTCCGCTCGTGTTGGGCATCGTCGTCGGGCGCTGGGGATGCCTTTTTGCCGGCTTGGATGACCAGACATTCGGCGTAGCGACGACATTCCCGTGGGGCGTGGATCTCGGCGACGGTATCTCCCGGCATCCGGTCCAAATCTACGAGTCCATGGCGATGGCGACCTTCCTGGCCGTCTATTGGGCGTCGCTCGTGGGAGAACGCGCCTGGGCGACGCGTCACGGCTTCCATGTCTTCGTTCTTGCGTACGCTGTGCAGCGATTTGCGTGGGAGTTTCTAAAGCCGTATCCCAAGCTCCTTGGACCGTTGAATCTGTTCCACTTCGTGATGATGGGACTTTGCATCTATGCACTCCTATGGATCGCCCGCGGACGCGCCAGTGCTGACCTCGCCTGAGAGAAAGGCGGCGTCTTATGTCTTTCATGGGCAGACAACGAGCCTGTGCGAAACCTGTCTTGAACCGGTGCCCGCCAAGGTCATCATTGAGGACGATAGCGTCTACTATCTTAAGCGCTGTCGCTCGCATGGCGTTCAGAAGACGCTGATAAGCGATGACCTTGCCTATTGGCGCTCACAGAAGGACTGGCTGAAGCCGGGAGACCGGCCGCTGAGGACGCAGACACGGACAGAGGCAGGCTGTCCTTTCGACTGCGGCCTCTGCCCGGATCACGAACAGCATAGCTGCCTTGCAATCGTCGAGATCAATTCCGCCTGCAATCTCGCGTGCCCAGTCTGCTTCGCCGATGCCCAGGACATCGATGGCGGCCACCTTTCGCTTGATGCCGTCGAGGCGATGCTCGACGCGCTGGTGGAGAGCGAAGGCGAGCCGGATCTCGTCCAGCTCTCCGGCGGCGAACCGACGCTCCACCCACAGTTCTTCGAGATACTCGATGCGGTAAAGAGCCGGCCGATCCGCCATGTGATGATCAACACCAACGGTATCAGGATCGCACAGGACGAGGCGTTTGTTACACGTCTCGCCAGCTACGCGCCCCGGCTTGAAGTCTATCTGCAGTTCGACAGCCTCGACGACGTTGCGCTCGTCAATCTACGCGGCGCCCGTTTGTCGCGTATTCGTCGCGCGGCGCTCGAGGCTCTCGAACAGGTGGGTCTTTCCACCACCTTGGTTGCCGTGATCAAGCGGGGCGTCAACGACGGGGAGATTGCGGCGATCGTCAACCATGCGCTGGAATGGTCCTGCGTTCGCGGCGTCACCTTTCAGCCAGTGCAGGATGCCGGTCGCAACCAAGGGTTCGATGCCAAGGCCAACCGTATGCTGCTCACGCAGATCCGCCGTGAGGTTGTGAAGGCAGGCGTGTTCGATGCCGAAGACATGATCCCCTTGCCATGCAACCCCGATCAGATCTGCATCGGCTATGGCCTCCGCAACGGCCGCGACGTGACTCCGATCACCTCGCTGCTTCCGCGAGATCTGATCCTCCGCGGGCCGAACACGATTAGCTACGAGGCTTATCCGGCGCTGCGGCAGGGGATACTGGACCTGCTCAGCTTGGCCACGACGCAGTGCAATACGGAGGAGAAGCTCGCGGGGGTGCTGTGCTGTCTGCCTCAGGCGCTCGTCCCGGAAAACCTCGGCTATGCCAACAGCTTCCGGGTGGTGGTCCTCCAGTTCCTCGATCGGTATAATTTCGATCTGGCGACCGTAAAGCGCAGCTGCGTCCACTTCGTGACGCCCGAGGGTCAGATCATTCCGTTCGACACCTACAACAGCTTCTACCGGTCGGGCGCCGAGGGTGCATCCGTGCTCGCACGCGCGAGGGAGGAACGATGAATCAGCTCTTTGGCGGCTTGTTGGTCGGGGTAGGCATCCTTGTGATGGCCTGCAGCGGGCTCTGCTCGTTGGCTGTAATCGTGGTGTCGCTTCCGGCCATGAAGACGGGGCCCTCGTTCCTGCTTATGCCGCTGCTGTTCGGAGGCCTCCCTTTTGTGACCGGCATCGGCATGTTTCGGTGGGGCCAGTCGCTTCTTCAGGAAGCCAAGGATCGCGAACCATGATCAAACGGCGTCGCGCGTTGGCATGTGCATTGGCACGGCCCCGATTTGCGACAAGCTTCGACCCTACAAGGTTCGCCGCCAACTTGCGAAATTGGAAGAACGGCAAGCATCAGCAGCAGTGATTTCGAACGCTCGAAACCTTCGCATTTCGGTCATTGGGAACATGCGTGTGGGGGATGTTACAGCTGCGCAAGTGCATGACCTGCTGGCGGCAATTTGGTTGGAGCGACCCGAGACGGCAAGACGTGTTCGGAAACGGGTCGGCACGGTTTTGGATTGGGCGTATTCCAAAGGACACCGCTCCACCCAGGCGCCGTCGCCCGCAGATGCAGGACTGGGGCGCTGCGAATGCGCCCTGTGCCGCGGTCGAGGACGTCGGTGAGCATCAGCACCTCGACCTCAGCAGGTGACCGGGGATTACATTTGGGCAAGCGCCGGCATTGCGATCGGACGGCAGGCTATCCTTCACCCGGCCCCCGCGGCGGATTGTCCGGATGGGGAGGGGCAGGAAAGCCGGCTGCGGCGTCCCCGCGCTGCAATTCCGCCTGCTCCGTTGGCACCGGAGGGGTAGCTCGGCTGCCACCTTCGCCGGGGTTTAGAAGGCCCGTGACGACGGCGATCAGGGCAAAAATCGTCAGCGTGATTGCAAGCGCCCGTGAACGGCCGACTTCATTCATTTCTGGCGATATTAGCATGACATTGCTCCTTTGTCCGAGGCCGCGGCTTCGCGTGCGTGAGGAGCCATCGCTTAGGCTTTGCCAATCGCCGGGGCTGTGGCCATGGCATGAAGTTCCGGTCATTTCGGCACTCGGAAAACCCCACCTTACGAAAGCGTCATCTCGCGATCAGCCTCCGGAGAGCCTGGGAGTGCCAGGTCCGCCAGCAACGCGGCCGATCGGCGTCCGCGCAACGGATCCAGAAGGGACCGGATATGACCAGCCACAACGGCGTGACCGTCGCAATCTTCGACACCCACGACAAGGCCGAGCGGGCGTTGCACTCGCTCAACAATGCAGGGATTGATTTGAAGAAGATCTCGATCGTCGGCAGGGAAATCCAACGCGAGGAGCATGCCCTAGGTTTCTACAATCTCGGCGATCGCATCAAATTCTTCGGCGGCCTCGGCGCATTCTGGGGATCGCTAGCCGGAATACTCCTCGGGTCTTTCGTGATGTTCATTCCCGTGTTCGGCCACCTGATCATTCTCGGCCCGCTTGCCGCGACCGTCGTCAGCGGCCTCCAGGGCGCCGTGGTCGGTGGCACCGCCGGGGTCTTGGGGGGCGCGCTGACCGCCCTCGGCGTGCCGAAAGATAGCGTCATCCGCTACGAGACGGCGCTCAACAGCGGCAAGTTCCTGGTGACCGTCCAAGGCAGCCGCGAGGATGCCGATCTGGCGCGGCAAGTGCTCGCTGCCGAGCAGCCGAGCGTGCTCGAGGCGCACAACGTGAATGTGGAAGCCTCTGCATAAGGGGATCGGCCCCCGGTCGCACACCGCGGCCGCAGTCGATCACCGAAGCGAAAGGTCCGGCCGTGACGGTACGAAGCAAGCGGCCAAGCGAAATGACGATCCTGGCCGAAGTCCCGGGATTCCGATCGTTCATCTTCGAGACGCAACGTTACATCTGCCGCGCATTCGAAATGGGCTCGACGGAGGAGCAGGCGGTGCAGCGCTGGGCTCGCGCCTCGGATGAGGCCACCGCGATCTGGACGCAGGCGCACATCCATCGCGTACTGCTCGTCATTGGCGCAGCCACCCCAGTCGGATCGGTGGCGTCGGCTGAGATCTCCCGGCCGTATGCTACCTCAGCACTCTCCGAATGGCTCGCCGATTGAGCCTACCGACCGGCTTGCTGAACAGCCCGATGACCGTCGCGCGCGAATTCCAGAGCAGCGGCGCGTGACGTCGCACGCCCGTGCCCGATGTGCGACCAAACAAAGGAGAGACTTTGTGGAACATCAACTCAACGCCTACCAGCGCATATAACCGCGGATATGATCAAGGAATATATGGGATTTCCCCATCGCAGGGACTAGGAAATGCGTTGCGCGGCCGATCGAATGGAACGGCCATTCGCTCAGCCCTCGATCATGTCGCGGATGCGAGTGGCGAGCGCTTCAATCGCAAAGGGCTTGGTGATCATCTCCATGCCCGGCTCCAGGAAGCCGTTGGCGATGGTCGCGTTTTCTGCATAGCCGGTCATGAACAGCACCTTCAGGTCTGGCCGTTGCAGGCGAGCCGCATCGACAACCTGCCGGCCGTTTAGGCCCGGCAGGCCGATGTCTGTGACGAGCAGGTCCAGACGCATGTCGGATTGGAGCAGCTTGAGGCCGGCTGGCCCGTCGGCGGCCTGAACGGCCCGGTAGCCCAGCTCCTCGAGCACGTCGACCACCAGCTCACGCACTGACGTCTCATCTTCGATAACCAGGACGACCTCACCGGCTTCGGCACGGTGTGCGTCCGTGAGCTCGCCATGTTCCTCCTCGGCTCCCTCAGCCTCACCGTAGTAGCGAGGCAAGTAGAGCTTGACGGTAGTGCCCTGGCCAAGCTCCGAGTAGATGCGTGCATAGCCTTCCGACTGCCGGGTGAACCCGTATATCATCGATAGCCCGAGGCCGGTTCCCTGCCCCGTCGGCTTGGTCGTGAAAAACGGCTCGAAGGCTTTTTCGATCGTGTCCTTCGTCATCCCGGATCCAGTATCGGTCACGCAGATGCACACATATTGGCCCGGAGCAACGTCGCGCTGCTTGGCCGCGTAGGCGTTGTCTAGCCGCGCGTTGCAGGTCTCGATGGTCAGCACCCCGCCGTCGGGCATCGCGTCACGCCCGTTTATCGCGAGGTTCAGAATCGCGCTCTCGAGCTGGTGCGGATCGCAGAGGGTCTGCCAGAGGCCGCCGGCAGTCACGATTCCCAGCGCGATCGATTCACCGATGGTTCTGCGGAGCAGTTCCTCCATTCCGGTCACCAGCCGATTGGCGTTCACCGGCTTGGGGTCGAGCGGCTGCCGACGCGAAAAGGCGAGCAGGCGATGGGTGAGCGCAGCGGCACGATTGGCCGAGGTCATAGCCGTGGTTGCATAGCGCTCGATCTTGCTTGTTTCACCCTTGGCAATCTGCCGCTGCATCATGTCGAGCGAGCCGATGACGCCGGTCAGCAGATTGTTGAAGTCATGGGCAATGCCGCCGGTGAGCTGGCCGACAG
>JAQGLH010000403.1 GCA_028293005.1 Alphaproteobacteria bacterium | reverse complement strand
CTCACGCCGCGTGCTCGGGCTTACCCTTCCTTTTGGTCGAGGCCATCTTCTCGAGCTCCTTCTCGCTCATCGAACTGGCCATCGATTTCGAGGCGCCCTTGAGCTTGCTCTTGGGCGTATCGCCGCGCTTGGCGGAAAGCGCGGCACCGGCGGCCTTTTGCTGCGCCTGAGATTTGGCGGGCATGTCTGTCTCCTTACCTGCTGTCAACTAGAACCGGCCGGTCCCGGCCCGGTTCCGATCGGACTTCGCGGCGGCACCGCTTGCCGCTAAGGATCGGCGATGCTCCAGCGCCCCCTCCTGCCCGGCTTCGCCCTGGCGAGCCTGTTGCTGGCGGCGCCTGCCCTCGCTCGAAATCCCCAGACGGGCCCCGAATCCAGCAATGACATCATCGTCACCGGCCGGGGGCTCGACCCCGCGGCCGGCGAGGCCGTCTACGACCAGCTGAGCATCGGCCGCGACCGCCTCACCGGCTCGGCAAGCAACCGCCTCGAGGACATCCTGCGCGACGTTCCCGGATTCCAGAATTTCCGCCGCTCGGACTCTCGATCGGCCAATCCTACCAGTCAGGGCGCGACCTTGCGCGCGCTTGGCGGCAAGGCCTCGAGCAGGGCGCTGCTGATCCTTGACGGCGTGCCCCAGACCGACCCGTTCGGCGGCTGGATCTATTGGCCGGCTTATGATCCGCGCCGCCTGGGGTCGGTGCGCGTCGTGCGCGGCGGCGGCAGCGGCGCTTATGGTCCGGGTGCGCTTGCCGGGACGATCGAGCTGACCAGCGCCGGACTTGCCGATATTGCCGGCCTAAGCGGCGGCCTCGCCTACGGCAGCCGCGACAGTGTCGACGCCAATCTGCTCGCGGCCGCGCGTCTCGGGCAGGGCCATGCATTGCTCTCAGCTGGTTTTGCGCGTGGCGACGGTTTCGTGCCGGTGGTGGCCGGGCAGCGCGGCCCGGTCGATCGCGCCTCGCCCTATCGTCAGGCGAATTTGGCGCTGCGCGCGGTTGCGCCGCTGACCGACGGGATCGAACTCCAGGCGGGCGGGCTGTGGTTCAGCGACGAGCGCGAGCGCGGAACGGCCTTTTCCGACATCTTCGTCACGGGCGCGGACGCATCGCTGCGGCTGGTTGCGCGCGGTCGATGGCGCTGGTCGGCACTGGTCTATGCGCAGCTGCGCGATTATTCGAACGCCTTTGCGAGCGTCAACGCGGCGCGCACCATCGTCACTCAGGCGTCCGATCAATATTCGGTCCCCTCGACCGGGCTTGGCGCGCGTTTCGAGCTCAGGCCGCCGCTGCCGGCCGGCATCGAGCTGCGGCTCGGCGCCGACTGGCGCCGGAACGCAGGCGAGACTCGCGAGCGCTTCAACTTCGTCGCAGGCATCGGCACGCGGGGCCGCATCGCAGGCGGCGAGACCGACAATTTTGGCGGTTTCGCCGAAGCGGCCTGGACGAGCGGCGCGTGGACGCTCACCGCCGGCGGGCGTATCGACCGCTGGAGCATCAACGACGGTTTCCTCGACGAAAATATACTTGCCACGAGCGCGGTGCTGAATGCGCTCGACTATCCCGACCGTTCGGGCTGGGAGCCGACGGGACGCGCCGGCATCGCCTGGCAGCCCGTCGATTCGGTGACGCTGCACTCGGCCGCCTACCTCGGCTGGCGGCTGCCGACGCTCAACGAGCTCTACCGGCCGTTCCGTGTCGGCGCCGACGTCACCGCCGCCAATCCGGCGCTCGATCCAGAGCGGCTCAAGGGTGTCGAAGCCGGTGTCTTGTTCACGCCCTATGCCAATGCCCATCTCGGCATCACCTTGTTCGCCAACCGCCTCGAACATGCGATCGGCAACGTCACCTTGTTCAACGGCCCGGGCACCTTTCCCGACGTCGGCTTCGTTCCGGCCGGCGGCACCGGCAGCCAGCGTCGCAACCTCGACGCGGTCGAGGCGCACGGGGTCGAGCTCGACGGGCGCCTGACCCTGGCGCGATGGACGCTGTCGGCCGGCTATGCTCATATCGCCGCCAAGGTTCGCGCGCGCGGCGCCGCGCTTTTGCTTGACGGCCGCCGCCCCGCACAGACGCCGCGCGACACCGGCTCGGCGACGCTCGCCTGGCTCGGCGCCGCCGATGCGCGCGCGTCGCTCACCGTGCGCTATGTCGGAGCGCAATATGAGGATGACCTCGGGAGCAAGACTTTGCCCGCCGCCTTCACGATCGACGCCGCCGCCTCGCTCCCGGTCGCGAAGCGGCTGAGCCTCGAGGCCCGCGGCGAGAACATCACCGACAAAAGGGTCGTCGCCGGCATATCGGGCGCCGGCATCGTCGAGCGCGCGACTCCGCGCACGCTCTGGATCGGACTGAGCCTGCGGCCTTGAGACGGTGCGTCAGCGCCCAAGCATGACGTGAAACAGAGCGGCCTCGTCCCCGATCCCTCCACCGATCAGAATGTCGTTTGGATCGCTCGTGTCGAGTGCCGAGACGAACAAGTCCGAACCTGCATCGAGGTAGAGGGTGTCCACGGCGTCTCCCCGATCGGACAGGAGCGTGACCTCGCCGGTCACATAATTCTCCATCCCCAGCGTGGAGTCCGGGAAGGACACGGCAGCGGGTGGCGCCGGCTCTATGTCGACAAGGTTGTCGCGGTTGACGACCAGGATGATCCGCCGGTCGGCCAATTGCGCGATCGCGCGGACGCGCGAGGAGCCCGCCGTTTTGTCCTCATACCAAGGCGCAAGCTCCAGATCCGGGGCAAGCCTTTCGACCCTGGCATGCTCTTCGGCAAAGCAATCGGACCGGCCCGTGCCGGCGAGCAATATCTCGCCGGCCGCCGTGCGCAGCGTCGCTGCGGCGGCGAATCCTTCCACCTGGCGCGATTTGAGCAATCTCCCGCCTCGGTCGCGCATTTCCACCCACGTGACCGGCCGGCTCGTGCAAGAGGCTATGTCATAATCGTCCAGCCGCCCGCGGGTTTCGCCCTGCGGCTGCCACCGATTGGAATCGACGATGACGTAGCCCGAAGCGGTGGCGATGACGCTGAAGGTGCGCGGATCGATCGGCCGATCCACCTCGAAGGTGAGCATTGGCCGCGGCTTGGCACCGTCTGCAATGTCGAGGAAGACCACCTTCGACGGTCCTTGCCTGGCGCCAAGAAATGGGGCCGTGCCGATCAGCGGCAGCATCCGGCGGCCGTTGGGCAGCGTGAACATGCCTGCGAAATGCGAACCCGAATCGATCTGCCCGTCGCCTCGCCACTCGCCAAGCTTGCGCCCGCTGTTCCGGTCGATCCGTTCGAGCACCGCCGTCATCCGATCGGGTGCATCCATAACATATCCGCCAGCGAGGATGGTCGAGCCCTGCACCGCGATCGATGCCGCCGCGCCGATGTTCGGATCCTTATGCTGCCAGGTCTCCTGCTTACCTGAGGCGCGCACCGCGGAGGAATATTTTCCATTCAGCTTGGTGCCCACCATCCGCGCATAGAGGGTCCCGTCCGCGCGCTGCATGGCCAAGACTTCCCCGCCTCCGCCGACATGCGCTTCCGCCGAATTCAGGCTGAGGCCCCGCTCGGCACGGACCTTGGGCCGCTCAGCCGCCGCGCCGTCTCCGAGCAGCACGAAAGGGGCCCAGAAACGCGGATGGAATTTCGCGGGCACATTGTTGGTGGCGAGGAAATGCCGTTGCGCGGCGGCGAGCGCCTCCGCGGGGCCGTTTCCGTCCTGGGCGCGAAGCGCGGCAAAGACACTCGCGACCACCGCCTGGCTGGTTGGGGAGTCGACCGGCCACAGGGTCGCGAGGGTCGCCGGGACTCCGCCGATCGCGAACGCCGCCGCGAGCGCCGGCAGCTCGCCGGCGAATTCCTCGAGATCGTAATTGGCGGTGTTGCATGCCGAAAGCGCGACGAAATCGGCGCTGAAGTTGAGGTCGGCGATCTCGTTGGCGGTCATCAGGCCGTCATCAAGGCTGTTCGCCTGCTTGGGAGTAAGGACCAGTGCGGGCTCCTTCAGCCCATCGATGTCGTCGCGGATCAGCCCGTGCGTGGCGAAAGAAAGGTAGCGGTAGGATCCGAGCAATTGTCGCCGCAGCGATGCTTCGCTCGCCTCCCCGCCGACGAGCAATCGTGCATGGCTGAAGCCGGCGGATGAAAGCGACAATTCCTGTCGCGTCTCCGGCAATGGCTTCAGCATCGCCAATCCAGCACGCTCGCCTCGAAGCGCCGAACCGTCAGCCGGTGCCGGCAGCGACGGATCCCCGACGCCCAGGAAGTCGAAAGCCGGCACGGCGCGGGCGATCCCGGCGCGGCGCGTGGCGACGAGGAGTGCGGCCGAACCCGGATAGGCGACGCCGTGCCGAAGCACGACCCAGTCCGCTTGCCGCAAATCCCAACCCGCCTTTTGCCCATTCGCGCCCGCTTTCGGCGGCGGCGGCCGCGGCAGCAGTGCGGCCAGCGGAAGATCGAGCTGATAGATGCCCGGCATCCAGTCGATCGCATCGCCATCCTTGACGCAGTCGCCGAACGGCTTGAGCAACAGATCGTGGAGGCGCACGGCCGCCTCGACCGGATATTGTGCGTCCAATTGATCGGACGGCGCATGCGTCGCGGTGAGCGCGGCGCGGACCAGCCGCGCGTCCTGCACCATCTGCGGGCCCTGGACCTCACCGAGGAAGAAACGCGCACTGCCCTTGCGAACGCACATATAGGCCGGTTGCGAACCGAATGTGGGCGCCACCGCCAGCGCCACCTCATGCTCGCGAAGCACCGCCTGAAACGATCGGAGATCGACGAGCCCGGCCGGATCGAAGCCGCGCGCCAGTTGCCGTTCGGTCGCGGCCATGCGCTCGTTCATCTCGCGCAGCCCCAGTCTCGCGCGAGAATCGTAGGTCAGCTGGGCCGATGATGGTGGGGTCGAAGCCGCTCTGGCGATGACTGCCTGAAGCAGCGCCCGCTCCTTGCGGTCACGCCGCGCGCGCAATCTCAGCGCCGAGTGAATTTCCCGCCGCTCGGCTGCGCTCTTCGCGGAAGAGAGCGCGGCCAAGGCATCCATCTGGAACGATGCTGCGCTTCGGCCCATCAGCTGCATCGAGAGGAACAAAGTCTCCTCGGCTGCCTCCGCCGCTTCGCTGCCGGCTTGGAGCAATGCCAGGCGCATGAACGTCTGATCGATGACGCCCGGCCTGTACCATGTCCCGAACGTGGCGGACGGATGAAGCCGCACCGCGGCGATCAGCTTGCCGGCCGCTTCCAGCAGCAGGCGCGACTTCGCGGCCTTGTCCTCGCCCGCGAGGGCCAACGCCCCGAGGCGATAGGCTTCGATCTCTTCGTCGGTCACGCCCGCCACTCCAAAGGGGAGCGGGGCAGTGACGGCCTTGGCGACTGAATTCTTCCGCTTCTTTCCCTCCGCGGGTTCAACGAAGGCGCGGGCCGCAAGATAAGAGAGTTCCCAAGCGTTCTGGGGCGGTCGCGGCTTTCTTTCGAAGCTCTTGTGGAACGGATGGTCGCGGATCGAACTGGTCGCGCAGGCGCTGTCGCTCAGATACACGCACAGCACCGCGCGTGTGGCCTGGATCTCGCCCTCGAGCTGCGAGCGCGTCGCCGGCGCGATCTCGATGCGGGCGAGGAGCGCCAGCGCGCCATCCAGCGCGCGTTTGGCCCCGGCGGGGTCGCCGACCCTTTCGAGCAGCGCCGCTTCGACCATCCGATAGCGAACGCCGTCCATGTTGGTCCGGACGATCATTTCTGGGAGCCGACGCACCGACCGGTAGATGCCGAACGCCCGCTCGAACTCGCCAAGGTCGGCCAGCAGCCCGATCGCCTCCGCGAGCGTGGTGGCGACGACATATCGGGAGGCTTCGGGATTCTCGAGCGTCGCGATCAGCGACAAGGC
>JAQGLH010000374.1 GCA_028293005.1 Alphaproteobacteria bacterium | reverse complement strand
GACGCAGACCGTGTTCGGCGAAGGCCCTTCCGACGCCCGCATGATGATGGTGGGCGAGCAGCCGGGCGACCGGGAGGATCTGGCGGGACGTCCGTTCGTGGGCCCCGCAGGCCAGTTGCTCGACCGGGCGATCATCGAGGCCGGGATCGACCGGCAGACGGTTTACGTTACCAATGCGGTCAAGCACTTCAAGTTCGAGCCGCGCGGCAAGCGCCGCATCCACCAGAAGCCTGACGGCCCCGAGATCGAGGCCTGCCGCTGGTGGATCGAGCAGGAGCGGATCCTGATCCGGCCGTCGCTGACGGTCGCGCTCGGTGCCACCGCCGCGCGTTCGCTGTTCGGCAAAATCGTCACGATCTCGAGCACGCGCGGCAAGCCGCACGAGCTTGAAGGCGGCGGCGAATGCTGGGTGACCGTCCATCCTTCCTACCTGCTGCGCATCCCCGAGCCCGAGCGCAAGGCGGATGAATATGCGCGCTTCGTCGAGGATCTGAAGCGCGTCAGAAAAAGGCTCGAAGCCATCGCCACCGGATAAGGAAAAGGCCCGGCCGCTCGCGCAGCCGGGCCAAGGTCACTGCCCTAGGGCGGCAGTGATCAGTAAGTCCCCTTGAAGGCACGATCGAGCGCGTGCGGCCCGTCGCTGCCCTGGTCCTCGCGCTCGAACAAGGCGCGGCTGGTCTCCTCGTCGCGCCATTGGCGCGTCGCTTCCTCGAGCGTCTTGTTGATCGTCACCTTGTCGTCGACCTTGTCGACCCACCCGCACGGGATCGAGTGGTGGTGGCCACCGGCATTGGGATCGCTCTTGGTGAGGATGATGCGGTCGCCGCGGACCTTGTCGACGGTGCCGACATGCTGGCCGTCCGAGCCGACCACTTCCATGCCTTCGCTGGCGCGGTTGAGCGCCTGGCGCTGGCCCTGCCGTTTCTCGCGCCAGCCGCCGAACTCCTGCTCGAACCGCGACTGGTTCTCCCGCCGAAAATCGTCATAATCCCTGTCGAGCGCGTCGATCTGGCGGTTGCGCCATTCCGAATAATGCGGATCGTGCAGGCCCCCAGCCCCGCTGCCGCCGCGATAGCCTGAGCTCGACCGGCCCGAGCTTCCGTACGCGCTGCCATAGGCGCCGCCGATCGACGACCCGCGGCCGCCGCCGCCGCCGCCCCGCTCGGAACGCCGGCCGCGGTCCTGATCGCCGCTCCATCCCGAGCCTTCCCAGCTGTCGACGGTTCCGCCCGGGCCTCGATAGCCCCCGGGCGCGCCCCCCGAGCCGCCGTAGCCCGAGCGCGGAGCGCCGCTTCTGCCTTCGCCGCGCCACTCGCCGCCGGAATCGCGCCAGCGGTCTTGCCCGTGACGATGCTCTTGCCCGTGACGATGCTCGTGACTGTCCGCGCCCCAGCCGCGCTCGCCCTCGGAGCGACGGCCATAATCGTCCTCGTCGTCGCGGAACCAGGAGCGAACCTCGTCGCTCGCGCGCTCGAAGAAGCCGCGATCATCGTCGCCCGACCAGCGATCGTCGGGCGATCGGCCATAATCGCCGCCCTGCGAACGGCCGCGATCCTGTTCGCGCCAGCGGTCTCCGCCGTATCGATTGTCGCCGCGTTGATAGCCCATCTGATCCTCCATTATCTGGTGATGTCACTCTGATATGTGACCCGGACCGGCGAACGCCGGCCCATAATCCAGGTTAAAAACGAGGCACATAGAGGCGTCGTTCCAGAGGTTGGGCCGGTCCGTTGCGGTGGGAGGGTGAGCCGTGTCAGGGGCGGCGTGCGCGGCGCCGAGGCAATTGGCGCATTGCATGGCGGAGAACCCGTCGCTATTGGGGGCGCCTTCGCCGACGAGGCGCGGGGCCGTAGCTCAGATGGGAGAGCGCTGCAATCGCACTGCAGAGGTCAGGGGTTCGATTCCCCTCGGCTCCACCAACCTAAACCGCTGACCAAACGGCGGATTAATTGCATATGAAGTCACGCTCGATCCGATCTGGTATCGCGTAGGTATCGCCCGCTTGCCGGCTGATCGGGCACGACCATTTCCGGCCTGAACCAATCGCACATAAAGGCGTTTCTCCCGCGAAATAATGTCGGGAGAGTAAGATGTCCGCGATCCGTCCCCTATTGCTCGTCATCGCTGCAGCCTCGCTACCGCTTGCAGCTTGCAAGACCGATAATGCCGCGGGAGACGCGGTTTCGAGCGCCGGCAACGCCGTCGCCAGCGGCGGCAAGGCGGTCGCGAGCGGCGTCGCCAACGGCGTCGGCGGCGGCGTGCCTTCGCTGGTCAACGTCAACCTCAGCAACGTCCTCAACGACCTCGCGGTGCGGCTCAACCTCGACCGCGCGAACGTGCCGATCAACGCCCAGATTCCGATCACGCTCGCCGCGAACATCTGCGGCGTCTCGATCAACATCCTTTCCGCGTCCAACGCGGGCAAGGCCAATTGCACCGCCACCACCAGCTCGCCGGAGCTCGCGCAAGTCGTCCAGCAGCAGCTTGCCGCTGGCGGCTCGGTCGGCGGTGGCGCGCAGGGCGGCTCGACCGCGGGCAACAGCGGCGCGAGCGGGAGCGGCGCGACGAGCAGCAGCGGAGCGGCCGGCACGACTGCCGGATCGACCGGTTCGACCCAGACGACGGGCACGTCGCCAAGCTCCGGAACCACCAGCACGACCCAGACCAAGCCAGCGACGACGCCGCAATAGAAGCGCACGTCGGCTGATCGCGATCAACGAGGGAGAGAAGTGATGCGTAGGACGATTTTGATCATCGCGGCAGGCGCAATCCTGCCGCTCGCCGCGTGCAAGCAGAGCGACGGCGGAGTGGCGAGCGCGGGCAGCCAGGCCGCCAC
>JAQGLH010000361.1 GCA_028293005.1 Alphaproteobacteria bacterium | reverse complement strand
CACCGGCAGGTGGCGCGGCAATATCGGCCACGGCGACCATCGGGGCCACGGCGACCCAGACCGCCCGCGGCGCCACGGAGGCGGCGGCCACCGCGGCAGCTGGGGTAACAGCGGATACGGGGGCTATGGCGCGGTGATCGGTTATGGCGACTTCACCGGCTACGGCGACGATTTCAGCTCTTATGCGACGACGGTGCCGGCGCCGGACCAGTTCGGATTTTTCGGCAACGGCGGCGAAGCGATGCTCGTGAACGGCAACGCGGTCTACGAATACGACCGTTCCTATCCTTACGAATATTACCGCGCGGCCGAAGCCGATCAAGCGGCCGCGCCGGAAGCGGCTCGTTCGACGCCTTCGGGCTGCGAGGTGCAATGGGTCCCCGACGGTCACGGCGGCGACATGGTGCCGGTGCGGATCTGCCGGCGCTGATCGGCCCAGGGCAGCGGCGCAACGGCGTAGAGATTCCCGGCCGCCGCAAAATCATCTAGGGCTCGCGCATGACCTCGTTCGCGACGCTCCTCCAGCCCGATAAGGGCCAGCCTGCCCGCTCGCTCCACCTCGTCGACAAGAAAAGCTTCGAGGCCTGGCTCAAGGATCAGCCCGAACGAATCCGCCAGGCCGCGGCCGCGCAGAGCTTCAAGGGCGACGCAGCGCAGCTCGCGATCCTTCCCGGCGAGCGCAGCGACGACTGGGCGGCGGCGGTCGGCGTCGCCAATGTCGACGCGCTCGGCCCCTGGTGCCTCGCCAGGGCCGCGGAAGCACTGCCCGAAGGCGTCTACCGTCTCGCGAGTCGCAGCCCCGGCCAGGCCGTGCTCGGCTGGCTGCTCGGCCATTATCGCTGCGAGCGCTACAAGAAGGAGCCTGGCGTCACCGGCGATCGCGTCCTGCTGACCGACGATCCGGCGCGGATCGACGAGACGATCCTGATCGCCGAGGCGACCGCCCTCGTGCGCGACCTCGTCAACATTCCCGCCAACGACCTCGGACCGGCCGAGCTCGAGGCCGCCGCCGCCGAGCTCGCCAAGGAATGTGCGGCGGCGTTTACATCGACAACCGGCGCCAAGCTCGAGCAGGGCTATCCGATGATCGCGGCGGTGGGCCGCGCCGCGACCGCCGAGCGGGCGCCGCGCCTGATCGAGCTCGAATGGGGCGATGCCAAGCACCCGCGCGTCGCTGTCGTCGGTAAGGGCGTATGCTTCGATTCGGGCGGGCTCGATATCAAGCCCTCGTCGGGCATGCGGCTGATGAAAAAGGATATGGGCGGCGCCGCGCACGCCATGGCGCTGGCATCGCTGATCATCAAAAGCCGCCTGCCGATCCGCCTCCATATGCTCATCCCGGCAGTCGAGAATGCCGTCTCCGCCGCGGCGTTCCGGCCCGGCGACATCCTCAAGAGCCGTAAAGGGCTGACCGTCGAAATCGGCAACACCGATGCCGAGGGACGGCTGGTGCTCGCGGACGCGCTCGCTCGCGCGGCCGAGGCGGCCCCCGAGCTGATCGTCGATTTCGCCACCCTGACCGGGGCGGCGCGCGTCGCGCTCGGGCCGGACCTGCCCGCGCTTTTCGTCAATCAGGATGTCCTCGCCGATCAGATCGCCGCCGCCGCCGAGGCGACCGGTGACCCCTTGTGGCGGCTGCCGCTCTGGGCTCCTTACGGCGAAATGCTGGCATCCGATGTCGCCGACATCGCCAATGCTTCGGACGCGCCGATGGCGGGATCGGTGACCGCGGCGCTGTTCCTGCAGAAATTTGTCCCTGAGGAAAGCGCCTGGGTGCATCTCGACACCTTCGCTTGGCGGGCCGCGGCGAAGCCCGGCCGGCCCAAGGGCGGCGACGCGCTCGGCCTTCGCGCAATCTGGGAAATGCTCAAGCAGCGCTACCGCGGCTGAAACTTTTGCATCGAAATCTCAATAGCTAACGAAACGAAACGCGTGCTGACTGGTTCTAGCTCCGAAACATTGGGGGCTCGAGAATTGGAGAAGGCACCAGTGTCGGAACGCGCCCTGAAAAGTTGGATGACCGCTCTGATCAGCTATGTGAGGTCGGGACAGCCCGACCTGACCAATCGCCAGATGGCGTTGATGCTGCTCGTCTACCTCACCCCCGGACCGCACACCGTGCGCGGACTCGCCAACATATTGGGCGTATCGAAACCGGTGATCACGCGCGCCTTGAACACGCTTGGCACGCTGGGCTATCTGCGGCGCGTTCGCGACGAAGCTGATCGACGCAACGTGTTCGTGGCCAAAACGAGTATCGGGCAGGAGTTCCTTGAAAGCTTCGAACGCAATATCGAGGAGGAAAGCTCCCCTCAAAAGCCAGCCAAGGACCGCGGATTCATCCTGCAGCACGGTTGAACGCTTTGCGTTGAGCGGCCCGTCGACCGCGCTCGACCCACGAATCGACGCCTATCGCACCGATCTCGCCGACATCGCCCTCGCCGGCCGTATCTTCGCGCCCCGCTACGCGCAGCCGATCATCCGCCGCTGCGGCGATGAGCCGATCGCCGCCTACCCGCTCGAGTCGGACGCTTCGGAGACGCTTTACGAGCTTTGCCCTGGCGAGCCGTTCGCGGTGCTCGACATGAATGCCCTCTGGTCCTGGGGCTATCGCTGCGCCGATCACCGAGTCGGCTATGTGCCGACCGAAAAGCTGGCGGGTGGCGAAAGCTGATTACATCTCGCCGCGCTGGCGGCGAATCGCATACCATTTCTCGCGATTGCGATTATGCTCGGCGAGCGTCGCCGCGAATACGTGTCCGCCGGTGCCATCGGCGACGAAATAGAGCGCGTCGGTCGGTTCTGGATCGAGCACCGCCGCGATCGAGGCACGTCCGGGGTTGGCGATCGGCCCCACCGGAAGCCCCGTCATCGCATATGTATTATAGCCGTTGCGGTTGCGCAGCTCCGAAAGCAGGATGCGGCGGCCGAGCGGCTTGCCCTTCGTGACCGGATAGATGACGGTCGGATCGGCATCGAGCTTCATCCCCTGCCGCAGCCGGTTCGAATAGACGCCGGCGACCAACCTGCGCTCGGAAGGCTTGCCTGTCTCCTTCTCGACGATCGACGCGAGGGTCAGCGCCTCGTCCTTGCTCTTGACCACGCTCTGAGGCTTCCTTTTGGTCCAGAGCGCATCGAGCTCGCGCGCCATGGCCTGCTGCATGCGGTTCAGCACCGCCGCGCGCGCCTCGCCGCGCTGGTAGCTATAGCTGTCCGGAAGGACCGAGCCTTCCTTCGGCACCGCAGCGCCGCCCGTGAGATGCGGCGTCGCCATCACTTTCTCGTAGACCAGGATCGAGGGCATGCCTTCGGGGATCGTGATCAGCCGCTGCACCGGACGGCCGTGCTGGAGGATGTCGAGCACCTTCGCGCCGCCTGTTCCGGCCGGGATCATGAATTCACCGGCCTGGATCGGGTCGGACGAGCCGAACAGCCGCGCCATCGCGCGATAGCTTGCGGCGCTTCCGGGCACGATTCCGGTGGCGGCAAGCTGGTCGGCGAGCTTGTACAAACTGGTTCCGTCGTCGACGATCACCGTGTGCGGTCCGGGCGCGCGCCCCGGGGCGGACCACAGTAACAGGTAGATCGCGGCTGCTCCCAGCACCGCCAGTCCGGCGAGGATCAGGAGCAGCTTCTTCATGACCGGCTTCAGATCGCCCGCAGCACCAGGCTAGCGTTGGTCCCGCCAAAGCCGAAGCTGTTGTTGACCACCGCCTTGACCGACCGCTCCTTGGCGACGTGCGGAACGAGATCGACCCCGATCGTGCCCTCGCTCGGATTGTCGAGGTTGAGCGTCGGCGGCACGATCTGGTCGCGCATCGCGAGCATGCAGAAAATCGCCTCCACCGCGCCGGCGCCGCCAAGAAGATGGCCGATGGCAGACTTGGTCGAGCTCATCGAGAGGTGACCGATCGCATCGCCGAACAGCCTGCGCACCGCGCCCAGCTCGAGTTCGTCGCCAAGCGGCGTCGAGGTGCCGTGCGCGTTGATGTAGTCGATGTCGGACAGGGCGAGGCCCGATCGCCTCATCGCGATCTCCATCGCGCGGTAGCCGCCGGAGCCTTCGGGATGCGGCGCGGTGACGTGGTAGGCGTCGCCCGACATGCCGTAGCCGACCAATTCGGCATAAATCTTGGCGCCGCGCTGCTTGGCGCGCTCATATTCCTCGAGCACGACCACTCCCGCGCCCTCGCCCATCACGAAACCGTCGCGATCGCGGTCGTAAGGACGGCTGGCCCGCTCGGGTTGATCGTTGAAGTTGGTCGACAGCGCACGCGCCTGCGCGAAGCCGGCGATGCCAAGCGGGCAAAGGGCGCTTTCCGCCCCGCCGGCGAGCATCACGTCGGCATCGTCGAGCTGGATCATTCGCGCCGCGTCGCCGATCGAATGCGCGCCGGTCGAGCAGGCCGTGACGACCGCATGATTGGGCCCCATCAGGCCGTATTTGATCGAGACTTGCCCGGAAATGAGGTTGATCAGCCGGCCGTGGACGAAATGCGGGCTGACGCGACGCGGTCCTTTCTCGTGAAGGACCAACGATTCCTTCTCGATACCCGGGAGGCCGCCGATGCCCGAGCCGATCGAGACCCCGGTCCGGTAGCGCTCTTCGTCGGTCATGCCGGTGAGACCGGCATCCTCGAGCGCCTGTCCAGCCGCGTCGATGCCGTAGATGATGAACGGATCGACTTGCCGCTGCACCTTGTGATCGACCCTTTTGTTGGGGTCGAAGCCAAATTCATGCTCGGGCGGCTTGATCTCACAGGCGATCTGGCAGGCCTGATCGGAGGGATCGAAACGCGTGATCCGGGTCGCGCCGCTCCGCGACGCTATCAGGTTGCGCCAGCTTGTTTCCACATCGCCGCCGAGCGGCGTTACAAGGCCGATACCGGTGACGACTACGCGGCGCATGCGAGACCTCCTGCAGAATCAGACAAAAACGGCCCCCCGGCCTTGGACGGGGAGCCGTCGCTAAAGCGGCTCATCCGCCGGGCCGGCGGCGTAGCCCGACAGTTCAGGCCTGGTTGGCCTCGATATAGTCGATCGCATCCTTCACCGTCGCGATCTTCTCGGCGGCATCGTCGGGGATCTCAACCCCGAACTCCTCCTCGAAGGCCATGACGAGCTCGACGATGTCGAGGCTGTCCGCACCGAGGTCGTCGATGAAGCTGGCTTCCTCGCTGACCTTCTCGGCCTCGACGCCCAAATGCTCGACGACGATTTTCTTAACCCGCTCGGCGGTCTCGCTCATAGTGGCCCCTTCCTAGAAACTGGCGTTTTCGAGGGTGAGCCCTAGCCTTGGGTGGATGGCCTTGCAAGCCCCGGCCCCGCCGCCAAGCGGCTTTGCCGAAGCTTTGCAAAGACCCGGCTGGAGACGCTCACCCGCTCCAAAAATCTCCGGCTAGAGCATCACCATTCCGCCGTTGACGTGGATTGTCTGGCCGGTGACGTAAGCCGCCTCGCGGCTCGCAAGGTACACGACCGCAGCGGCAACATCCTCAGGCTCGCCCAGCCTCGCGACCGGGATGCGGCCGAGCAAGGCCTGCTTTTGAGCATCGGCGAGCGCGTTGGTCATCGGCGAGACGATGAAGCCCGGAGCGATGCAGTTGACCGTGATGTTGCGGCTCGCCACTTCCTGGGCCAGCGCCTTCGACATGCCGACCAGGCCCGCCTTCGAGGCTGCATAATTGGCCTGGCCCGGATTGCCCATCGCGCCGACCACCGACGTGATCGAGATGATCCGGCCGGTCCGCGCCCGCATCATCGGCTTCAGTGCCGCGCGTGCGAGGCGAAAGCCGGCCTCCAGGTTGATGCGGATGACGTCGCTCCATTCGTCGTCCTTCATCCGCATAGCCAGGTTGTCGCGGGTCACGCCGGCGTTGTTGACAAGGATATCGAGCCGGCCGAACGCCTCGAGCGCCTGCGGCACGAGCGCTTCGACCGCCGCCGTGTCGGACAGGTTGCACGGCAGGATCAGGCTTTCGCCGCCGATCGCCCGCTGCACCCCCTTCAGCGCGTCCTCGCGCGTTCCCGACAGCGCGACCCGCGCGCCCTGCGCCGCAAGCGCGCGCGCCACCGCCGAACCGATGCCGCCCGAAGCGCCCGTTACCAGCGCGGTCATGCCGCTGAGGTCGAACATGCTCAAATCTCCTTCATCAGCGCTTCGATGTCATTCATCGATTGAACGCTGCTTATCCTGCTGTCGGGGGCGATGCGCTTGACCATCGGCCCGAGCACCTTGCCGCCCAGTTCGATGAAATGGGCGACGCCGGCCTCCGCCATCGCCGCGACGCTCTCACGCCAGCGCACCATCCCGGTGACCTGCTCGAAAAGGAGCCGGCGGATCTCCGCCGGATCCTCGACCGGCGCCGCGGTCACATTGGCATAGAGTGCCACGACCGGCGGCCGCAGCTCGGCATCGCCAAGCGCCGCCGCCATCGCATCGGCGGCCGGCTGCATCAGCGAGCAGTGGAACGGCGCCGAGACCGGAAGCAGGATCGCGCGCTTCGCACCCTTGGCCTTGGCGATTTCGTTCGCGCGCTCGACGGCATCCTTGTGGCCGGAGACGACGACCTGGCCGGGGGCATTGTCGTTGGCCACGGCGCAGACCTCGCCCTGCGCTGCCTCGCGCGCTACCTCCTGGACCGCCTCGAGGTCGAGGCCGAGCAATGCCGCCATCGCGCCGACGCCGACCGGCACCGCCGCCTGCATCGATCGGCCGCGCAATTTGAGCAAGCGTGCGGTGGTCGCGACGTCGAAGCTCCCTGCCGCGCACAAGGCCGAATATTCGCCGAGGCTGTGGCCGGCGACGAAATCCGCCTTATCGCCGAGATCGAGGCCCGCTTCGCGTTCGAGCACACGCAGCACCGCAAGCGCGTTCGCCATGATCGCAGGCTGCGCATTCTCGGTGAGGGTTAGCGTGTCTTCGGGTCCTTCGGCCATCAGCCGCGCGAGATTCTGGCCGAGCGCGTCGTCGACCTCCTCGAACAAGGCGCGCGCTGCCGTGCTCGCCTCGGCCAGCGCCCTGCCCATGCCGACGGACTGACTCCCTTGCCCCGGGAAGATGAATGCGCGCATTGGGTTTCTCCTGCTCCTGGCGCGACTAGGCAGGCCGCCAGCCACGGTCAACTGCCGCTCGCGGCAGGCGCCGGCTGCGGGGCAATGCAAAGCTGCGGTGCCTGATCTTGCCATTGATCTTTAGGGCGAACTTGCCTTTGGCGAAGAAATCGCTACATGCGGCGCGTCCGGGGCGGAGGCTCAGCTCTCTCGCCCCGATTTAATAAGACGACCGATTTAATGAGACGATAGCCGGAGGGGCGTTCGCATTGTGCGGCGTCAGCGATCGGCCAAAAGAAAAGGAAGCATGAGCCATGCCGCTTTACGAGCATGTGTTTCTCGCGCGTC
>JAQGLH010000330.1 GCA_028293005.1 Alphaproteobacteria bacterium | reverse complement strand
ATGGCGGCTACGGACCAGATCGCGATCGCAGTCGCGGCATTTGGTGAACCAAAAGCCGGCATTCCACAACACCTGGGGACTCGGGCTGTGCCAGCCCATCGTGCATAACAAGCGCATTGCAAGCCTCCGAGGCCAAGCCGTTGCGATCTCTCTATCCCGCAGCACCCCGAGCATCCGTCGGAGGCGGTTATTCGATCGTGATCGCGGCCGGTTCCGGCTCGACCAGCTTGAGCCGCTGCTCGTTCTCGGAACGCTTGCACTTCATCGTGCCTTCGACGACACCGCCGTTAGAGACCTTGACGCGCGAATAGCTGACGTCGCCGTTGACGGTGCCGGTTGCCTCGATCGCCAGATCCCTGGTTTCGATCGCGCCCTCGACAGTCCCCGAGACGCGCACGCGCTCGGCGTAGATATTGCCCCTGATCGTACTGGTTTCGCCCAAGATCAAAGTGGTCTTGCAATGGACGTCGCCGCTCACCTGGCCTTCGATCATCAGATCGACCGACGCTTCGATGTTGCCGGTGATGGTGATATCGGCACCAATCACCGAAGAGGGCGTCTTTTCCGCATAATCACGCTGTTCCCCGGTCTGCATCGTCACAGCCTCCTAATTTGGTTCACACCAAAGTCGCCGATCGGCCTGGCCCCCGCTGAGCGCAGACGACGAGCGGCGGCTCGCGAAAGGCGTTGCGCCCGGTTCGAAAGCCAAGAACAACAATAATTTAGTTTTCCGGTTTCTCCAAATGTTCTGATCACGCCCGGAGAACGACGTCCCAATCGGGCACAGGAGGGACGGCAAAGGTTAGGAGCCCGGGTTAACGCCTGCCAGCACAACCCGCGCGTCCTCATTCTGCCCGGCGATACCGTGGAACCACGGGCGCGGTTGACAGCTTATGCTGCAATGCACAATGGTAGCCCGGTCCAACCGAAAACGAGAGAGATGCAGAACAAGCTCATCCTAGAGGCGATCGCGCTGCAAAAGCCAGTGCAAGCCACGTACAACAAGGCGTCCGTGACGCTCGCTCCGCACATCCTCTACACGCGTCACGGCGAGCTCTCCGTCGACCCAGTGACGAACGCGCGAGACGGCCGGTCGCCGCGCGAGGTCAAGATCGGCACGTTCAAGGTCTCGGGGCTCAGGGATTTGGCGCTGGTCGAGCGGCGGTTCGACCCCCAAGCGCTGTTTGACCCCAACGACGCGAAATACGACGGGGTGACGCTATTTGCCATCGAGAAGGCGGCGGCCTGAAGGCCTCCGGATTCCGGAGGCCTTCCGCCTAGCTTGGACTGCGATCAGCGGTTGATTGAATAAGCGCGCAGCACGGTGTTGGTGCGCGCATCGATCTGATAAATCGCGTTGCCGTCCGAGCGGTAATAGACACCGCCGCCATCGCGGTAGACGTTGCGATATTGCGATGGGACATAGCCGAGGTTGCTGGTGACGCGTTCGCCGACCCGGAGGCAGTTCTGGGCACCGGTGACGCTGTCGAGCACCCCTCCGATGCCGCTTCGGCGCTCGCAATAATAATCATCGGCCTGCTCGAGCGGCCCGCCCTGGCCGTAAGAGCCTTGATTATCGTAGCTGGCCCAGCGATCGTAGTCGCGGCCGCTGCGGCCGTCGGCAAGGCGCAAGTCCTGGCGGACGCTACGGATACGCTGTTGAAGATCAGCGCGCTCGCGCTGGGTGAGTCCGTTGTAGCTATATTGGCGCTGGAGCCGCTGCAGATCGCGGATTTCCTGGCGAAGATTGCGGGCCTCGTTACGGTCGATCAGCCCCTGGCGGACACCGGCCTGGAAGCGAGCGTCCAGCTCGGCAATGCGGTTGCTGATGCCGACGTTGGCATCGACGTTGGCGTTGACCTGGTTCGGAGCGGCCTGGTTCGGATATTGGCGGCTCGGATACTGGCCCTGATACTGGCCTTGATACTGGCCTTGATATTGGCCCTGATATTGTGCCGTTGCCGGCGCCACGGCGGCCAGAGCCGAAACCGCGGCGGCGGTCAGGAAAAGCTTCTTCATAACAAATACTCCACAAAGCCCCTCCGCGTCGCGGGTTCAACGAACCAGCCCGCCGGGCGTTGCGTTCACGGATATATCCGACAAATTGCTTGACTTTCGTAACGGGTGCTGCTAGGGGATGGTCACTCTCGAGAAGTGCGCCCGGCAGGCAATGAGTCGTGGAAAGCAGGTGCCGGCGCTATTGGTGCCGTTCGGCGCAGTCGCACTTAGGGCATCTTCTCGGCCGCCGCTTCGCTTGTCCATTCGTGGATCCGCTCGGTGATCTCGAGCTCGCGGATCAGCGCATCGACCCTGCGCGAGAGCTCCGGCAGATGCGAGACCTGGTGGCGCGCCCCGCGGTAGGCCTCGACAATCATTACGGCCTCGAGCAGCACGGGCATCACGACCTGCTCAGCGCCGTCGAGCTCACCGAGCAATGTGAACATTTCGAGGGTCCGCCGACGCACGGCTTCGGGATCTTTCATTCGGCAGCTCCAGGAACATTAAAAAGGCCAGCGCGGGGAAACCTGTGGGGAGCCCCGCCGTGGCTGCCTGAAGCATAGCAACGGCCGCGCCGACAATCGTCCCCTGGATCGAAGCCCGGCACAGCATTCGGCGTGCGGATGCTGCCGTTCGTCCGACAATATCACGCATGCTCGACGTATTGCGGACGAAGAACTTGCACGCGCCTCCAGGGCCTCGCCGAGCGTGTCGCCCCATAACAATCGCTACGATGCAGAAAGGCATGCCCGCTGGGTCTACAGAATGGCTAAGGAAATCGATCCGCTGACGGCATATCTTGTCTCTGCCGGGCATGAGGTGACGGGATTGCTCAGTGGCCAGCCGATCAAAGAGGCGAGAATGGACTTGAATAATAACTGGGTGGGATTGGATGCAGCTCTTGGCGGAAAGCCAATTCCGAATAGACGAGATCCCGGCCTTGCGACAATCGATTCCCGAAATGGAAAACTGCGGGGGCGGGGAGTATATCCCTTTTAATTAGTCACCGCAAAAATGGGGCCACGATGATCAGACCGACATCAATGCTGGCATTGTCTTTGCTTAGTGGCTGCATGAGAAGCGAGGACGAGTTCCTGATTAAGGTCGAAGGGGCTCCGGCGGACAAAGCGGTGCTTTACCTGGATGGTCCCGGTGTCGAATTGCCTGCGGTTGAAGGCGGGTTCAGAGGCGTACATGACATCCGGCGGGACTCGTCCGGGGTCATCATCGTCTATTTACGCGAACGTCCTCCGGTGGTCTGTGATATTGGCTACACCACGAATGGCCTGTCCGCGGTTTGGCGGTTTCGGGTCGATACAAAGCACGAAGATTGTCAAGCCGTCGGCCAGAGCCCGGTTGTTCCACACGATCGCCCCAAGCCCGAAAGGTAAAGTGCGACAGTCTCGCAATGACGGCCCAGCTACTCTCCGGCCCTCGCTGCAGTGACTGACGCGCTGATGCGCTCCGCGATCTCAGCTCGCGGATCAACGTGTCGCCGCTGCCGGTGAGTTCGGCAAATGCGAAACCTGGTGGCGCGCCGCGGTAGGCCTGGACGATCATCACGGCGTCGAGCAGCACGGGCATCACGACCTGCTCGGAGCCGTCGAGCTCACCGAGCAAAGTGAACAGTTCGAGGGTCCGCCGACGCGCGGCTTCGGGATCTTTCATTCGGCAGGTCCAGATCGCGCCTGACAGCGGATTGCCCGCGGCCGCGGGACTCCTCGCCCAGCTTCTTCGAATTCAACATGATAGCAGCGGACGATAGCAGCATCCCTGCCGGCGGGGACGCATCCGGCGGTCCAGCTTATTCAAGGTTCCGTCCCTCGTTTCATGATTGGAGGCGTTATGGCCCGTTCGCTCAACCACGGTTTCAGCTTGTTCGACGTGTCGGGCGGGCCGGACGCTAAGCATCGCTATGGGCCCGTCGGCAAGGAGCAAGCGGAGGAGGCGGTTCGCGGTCTACTGGGCCTCGACGGGGTTCCGCGCGATCTGCAATTGATCCGCGCATCCAATGTCTTCGGCGCGCAGCCTGTTCGGGCAACGCCCCAGGCTCCTGTGGTGAAGCACAATGCGCCGCTTCGAGTTCCCCAGACCGTACCGGCGAGTGCTCCAATTGAAACCGATGGATTGCCGCCGGGGGTCGATTGGGACTTCATAGGCCTCCGCGAGGGAGAGGGGACCAAGGCCTCTGTCCCCCGCGACAAAAAAGGCCGCCCATTCGACAATAGCGGGGTGACCGTGGCGCATGGCTTTGACCTTGGTGCCCAGGATCTGCGCGAGCTTGCGGCTTTCGGCATTCCTCCGGACCTGACCACCAGATTCACGCCCTACCTCGGCGTTCGGCGCCAAGCAGCGATCGATCTCCTGAATGAAAAGCCGCTTGCGATA
>JAQGLH010000327.1 GCA_028293005.1 Alphaproteobacteria bacterium | reverse complement strand
GAGCGTCGTTCCAGCGACGGTGATCGCCGCCAGCACTATCGCGGTGAGCCTGACCGACGAAGCGGAGAAAGGCGGAGCGGCGACCGGCGAGACAGCGACCGGCGAGACAGCGACAGGCGGGATGCGGATCGCCGGGACGACGAAAGACGCTCGGACGGGCAGGAGAGCGATGCGCAGCATCAGGACTCCGGGGGCGGGGCTCCCGTCGCCCGTGCGCTCGCCTCACCGGCGGTTCGTCGGCGCGCGCGCGATCTCGGCATCGATCTTGCCTGGGTGAAATCGGCCGGCGACGACCGCATTCGCCATTCCGATCTCGATGCCTATCTCCTCTACAATGGCGGTGCCACTCCGCATCTCGCGCGGTCGCGGCGCCAGGACGAGCAGGTCAAGGTCGTCGGGCTTCGCCGCCGAATCGCGGAAAATCTGCAGGAGGCGAAGCGCCGCATCCCGCACTTCTCCTATGTCGAGGAAGTCGATGTCACCGCCCTCGAGAGCACGCGCGCGATGATGAACGACGATCGCGGCGACAATCCCAAGCTCACTTTGCTGCCGTTCCTGATCACCGCCATCTGCCGCGCGCTCGACAATTACCCGCAGATCAACGCGCGCTATGATGACGATGCCAATGTCGTGACCCGCCATGGCGCAGTTCACATGGGAATGGCGACCCAGACCGCGAACGGGCTTGCCGTTCCGGTGATCCGCGATGCGCAGGATCGGGATCTGTGGGGCCTCGGCTCCGAGATCGCGCGTCTCGCCGAGGAGACACGCCGGGGCGCGATCGCGCGCGAAGAGCTGTCGGGCTCGACGATCACGATCAGCAGCCTCGGTCCTTTGGGAGGTGTGGTGTCGACGCCGGTGATCAATCGGCCCGAAGTGGCGATCGTCGCGGTCAACAAGCTGGTCGAGCGACCGGTCGCGATCGATCAGAGGGTCGAGATCCGCAAGATGATGAACCTCTCCTCGTCGTTCGATCATCGGGTGGTCGACGGCTGGGATGCGGCGAGCTTCATCCAGGAGGTCAAAAGGCTGATCGAACATCCTTTGCTCCTCCTTTCGCTTCGCTGATCGAATGGATCCAGAGCGCACGCACAAGTCATTGTCGCGATGGAACAAAGCCTCGTGCTCCAGCGCTGTGGACGCAAAGGCTTTGGCCATAGGAGCAGTTTATGATCGGCAAGATTATCGGTGCCGCGCTCGGTGAACGTATTGCGCGGCGGAGCGGCAGCGGTGCGCGGGGTGCGTTGATCGGGGCTTTGGCTCCCGCCGTGGTGCGTCGTCTCTTCGGACCACTCGGCATTGCGCTTGCCGGTGGCTATGCTGCGAAGAAATATTACGACAAGCGCAAGACTCGGGCTCAGCGCCAGCCCTGATCCCCGTTTCACCACAGCTCTCACTCACCGCTGCCGGGCATCTCCTCCACCGGCGGGGGCGGGGCAACATCCGGCACGATCACCGCGTCCACTTCGTCGTCCGGTCCTTCGATCGGACGCGACAGCTGGACCGTTATTTCGTTAGCGCCTTCGTCGCCTTCGGCTGAATCGTCCGCGATGAGCGATTCGAGATCGATCATTTCCTCGTCGGGCACGATCGGCGGTGCCGCCGAGGGTCGCGGCATGCCGATCGGCTCGCTCTTCACCGCGGCTGCCATGAAATCGCGCCAGATCCTTGCCGGCAGGCCGCCGCCGGCGACGCCCCCCAACGGGCTGTTGTCGTCGTTGCCGACCCAAACTGCGGTCACCAGATCGCCTGCAAAGCCGACGAAGATGGCGTCGCGATTGTCCTGTGTCGTGCCCGTCTTCCCGAATGTCCCGGCGCGCAGCGCTGCGGCACGTCCGGTGCCCTCATTGGCGGCGGCGGAGAGAAGGTCGAGCAGCATCGGCCCGGTTCCGTCGTCGAACCTGCGCCTGTCCCCCCAGAAGCGCCGAAACCAGCTTTGCCGAACCTCCGGCAGGCCGCGCGCCTTGATCGGATAATTGTCCGCCGCCACCGCCGCATAGGCGGAGGTCAATTCGAGCAGGGTCATTCCCGACGTGCCGAGCGCCAGGCTCGGCTCCGACGTCAGCGGACTCATCACGCCGAGGTCCCGCGCAGCGCGGATCACGGCGTCGCGACCCACCCGTTCCGAGAGCCTCACCGCGGCGACATTGCTCGACGTCGCGAACGCCTCGCGCAGCGTGATCAGCCCGCGGTAACGACCGTTGTGATTCTTGGGCGACCAGCCGCCGACCGTCAGCGGCTGGTCGCTGATCATCGTGTCGGGGGTCATCCCGGCGCGCAGCGCCGCCAGATAGACGAACAGCTTGAACGTCGACCCGGGCTGCCGCCGCGCCTGCGTCGCCCGGTTGAACGCGCTCTTCGCATAATCCTTGCCGCCGACCATCGCGACGACCCGCCCGTCGGGGCGCATCGCGACCAGGGCGACCTGCGCCTTGCCGAGCGCCGCCTGGCGGACCGTTCGGACGGCGAGGGCCTGCAGCCTCGCCTCGAGCGTGGTCTGGACCTGGCGCTCGCCATAGCCGTCCTCGCCACCGGAGCGCGCGGCGGGGAGCACCCAGTCGGCGAAATAGGTTCCGCTCGGCAGGTTGGACGCGTCGCGCTCGACATGAAGACGCGCCGGCTTCAGCGCGTCGGCCTTGGCCTGGGTGAGCGCGCCTTCGCGGACCATCGCCGCGATCACCAGATTGGCGCGGGCACGGGCGCCGGCGAGGTCGTGGGTCGGGGCGAGCTTCGTCGGCGCCTTGACCATTCCGGCGAGCATCGCAGCTTCCTGGACGCTGAGCTGCTCGGGCCCGTGGCCGAAATAATGCCAGGACGCGGCGCGCAGGCCGTAGACATT
>JAQGLH010000318.1 GCA_028293005.1 Alphaproteobacteria bacterium | reverse complement strand
TCCGCAACGCCGACGAGCGCGCGCGCGCCGCAAAATGGGGCGTCGAGGACCTCGACCGCATCTACCAGCTCGAGGAGCTCGCCAAGGGCGACGTGATCTTCGCCGCGACCGGCGTCACCGACGGCTCGCTGCTCGAGGGTGTGCGCCGCCGCAAGGGCTGCATCACCACCGAAAGCGTCGTGATGCGCGCGAGCACCGGCACCGTCCGCTGGGTCCGCGGCGAGCACCGCCACGACCCCTCCGTGCGCGGCTGAATTCACCCGTAATCCCGGCGACAGCCGGGGCTCAGCCGGCCCGAAGGGGGCGGCGAGCTCGTTCAGAACGGTCTGGATGCCGGCGTTCGTCGGCATGGCGACTGTGGGCCAGCGCCTTTCCTCTCGCCCCGTCTCATTTCGGCCGCCGCGGGATTCACGCTGCGCCGGGAATGCAGTAGGACCGGTCGATGCTGATGGCTCCGAACCACGTCTGCGGCGTTTCGAGCTCGATCCTCGGCCGCGCGTGGCGCTGGCGCGGCTCGGCCGCCGATGTCGCCGACGAGAATTTCGTGCCCGACGATCTGGTTGCGCAGCTGTTGCTCGCGCGCGGCATCGCGCGTGCCGACATCGAGCGGCACCGCATGCCGACGATCCGCAGCTTCATGCCCGACCCTTCGATCTTCCGCGACATGGACCGCGCCGCCGAACGGCTCGCGGACGCAGTGGCGGCGCGCGAGCCGGTGACGATCTTCGGCGATTACGACGTCGATGGCGCCACTTCGGCGGCGCTGCTGATCCGGCTGCTGCGCAGCCTCGGCTGCGATCCCCAGGCCTATATCCCCGACCGGCTGAGGGAGGGCTATGGCCCGTCGGGCGAGGCGCTGGTGCGGATCGCCGAGGGCGGGGCGAAGCTGATCGTCACCGTGGATTGCGGCGCGCAGGCGTTCGAGGCGCTCGACATGGCGCGCGCGGCGGGCGTCGACGTGATCGTCGTCGACCATCACAAATGCGCGAGCGCGCTCCCGGCCGCGCATGCCCTGGTCAATCCCAACCGGCTCGACGAGGCCGAGGATGCCGCGAGCCACGGGCATTTGGCGGCGGTCGGAGTCGCCTTCCTGCTCGGCGCGGCGCTGCTCCGCGTGCTGCGCGGCCGTGGCTCGTTCGCCGATCGGCCCGAGCCGCGGCTCGTCGACCTGCTCGATCTGGTCGCGTTGGGGACGGTCGCCGACGTCGCGTCGCTGCGTGGCCTCAATCGGGCATTCGGGATCCAGGGACTGAAGGTGATGGCGCAGGGCCGCAACATCGGCCTTGCCGCGCTGATGGACGCAGCGCGGCTGGCGCGCGCGCCGACCGCGACCGACCTCGGCTTCGCGCTTGGGCCGCGGATCAACGCCGGCGGTCGGGTCGGAAAGTCCGATCTCGGCGTCCGCCTGCTCACCAGCGAGGATGACGAGGAGGTGCGCGGCATCGCCATCGAACTCGAGCGATTGAACGAGGAGCGCCGCGCGATCGAGGCGATCGTCAGCGAGGCGGCGGAAGAATTGTGCAAGGCGCAGGGCAATCGCGCGGTCGCGCTGGTCGCGAGCCGCGGCTGGCACGCCGGCGTGATCGGCATCGTCGCGAGCCGGCTCAAGGAGAAGCTCGGCCGGCCCGCGATCGTCGTCGCGCTCGACGAGGATGGACTCGGCAAGGGCTCCGGCCGGTCGATCGGCGGCGTCGATCTCGGCGCCGCGGTGCTCGCGGCGAAGGACAGCGGGCTGCTCATCGCGGGCGGCGGCCATGCGATGGCGGCCGGGCTCACCGTCGCCGGCGACAAGATCGATGCGCTGCGCGACTTTCTCGATGCGCGCCTGGGGCCGGCGATCGCGAGCGCGCAGGAGGATCGCGCCTTGCTGCTCGACGCGGTGCTCGCGCCGGGCGGGGTCTGCCCGGATTTCTGCGACGCCCTCGACGCCGGCGGCCCCTATGGCGCGGGGTGGCCGGGCCCGAGAGTCGCCGCCGGGCCGGTGCGGATCATCAAGGCCGACGTGGTCGGCAGCAATCACCTCCGCCTGGTCGTCGCCGGCGACGACGGCCGCCGCATCAAGGCGATCGCCTTCCGCATGGCCGACAGCGAACTGGGCCAGGCGATGCTTGCCGCGCCGAGCCACCGTAAATTGTGGATCGCCGGCCGCATCAAGCGCGACGACTGGGGCAGCCGCCCCTCGGCCGAGATCCACCTCGAGGACGCCGCCTGGGCGGATTGAGGCCTTGTCGTCGGCGCAACGAGGCGATTGAACCGAGCAGCGGGTTGACCGCCCGGCGGCGCTGACTTAAGTCCCGCCCCGCCACGTTTCCCGCGAGCCTTTACAGCGGCGGGATCGGTTCGGCCCCTTCGTCTAGCGGTTAGGACGCGGCCCTTTCACGGCTGAAACACGGGTTCGATTCCCGTAGGGGTCACCAAAGCCAGGCATTCGATGCTTGATCGCGAATTTCAGGGGATCGCCCGGCCAACCGGAAATACCCCGTACGGTATCCAGTAATCGGCATTTTGAGCATAGTTCAACCAAGTGAACTGGATGATCGCGGAATAGGCGATCACGGCTAGGGTCACCTGGCCGTTGGGCCGTTGGCCGTTGCTGAATGCTTCGGGAAGACGCGACAGCACGAACATCTGCAACGGGATCAGGTAAAGCGCGAGACGATCGATTGCTGCAGAAGAGGATGAGACCATCAGGAAGACGAACGTCGCGAGCGCGGCGAACGCGAAGTTCCGCCACAGCTTCTCCTGCGGGGGCGTCAATTGGAAGCGTTTGCGGACCAGCAGGTAAAGCAGTGCGGGCGGAAGGTTCATCGCGGTGCGGATGAGCGCTCCTTGAGACTGATACTGGCTCTCGACATAGCCGGAGACCAAATTGTCGACCGCGCTCTGGACGAACACATAATAGAGCGTCACCGCCAGCAGCACCACGGCGCCGGCGGTGACGATGCGATGCTTCGCGCCGGCGAGAGCCAGCAGCGGCAGGACGATGATGGCCGATTTGTGGAAGAGGATCGCGCCGAACACATAGAGCGACACGCGCAGTACCGACGATATCGTGATCTCCGAGCGGTCGAGCGCCGCGAGCGCGGCGAGGATGAAGCCGATTGCCGCTGCCTGACGCGTATAGCCCATCGCAACGACGATGATCAGATAGGGGACTGCCACCAGCGCCGCGAGCCATGGATTGGGTTGACGCCGCGCGAACTTGATCAGCCCCCAGGTGAAGATCGTGGCGCAAGCGAGGTTGACGAACCAGATCTCCACACCGAGACGCTGCGCGATCCAGTTGAAGAATGTGTAGCCCGGATCGCCAATGCCGAGCGCGGCTGCGAACCCGATATAGCGGGTCTCGTAGAACATCCGCGTGTAGGTGCCCCAATCCCCCCCTACCTCGTAGCGAAAGCCGATCATCAGCGCGGCGAACACGCCAGCTGCGACGAACAATGGGTTCGCCTGGCTGCCGATGAAACCGCGCCGGCGATATTCCAACGATCCAGCCGCAAAGATCGAAAAGAGGAGCCAATAGGGAAACACTGTCGCTCTAGCCTTTACTCGGGCCCTGCCGGGCGCAATGCAGGGCTATAGTGGTTGGCGCGGACCAGTCCACATGTTCGATGCTGCATCGCGAGAGGAAAAGGGGGCGGATGAGCCGCAACACGATCGTCATATCGATCAACGCCGCGTGGAATATCATCAACTTTCGCAAAGGTGTGATTTCGGCGCTCCAGGAGCGTGGGTACCGGATCGTCGCGCTCGCGCCGGACGATCAATATCGCGCGCGCCTCGAGCAGATCGGCGTCGAGCTTCACCCGATCGAGATCGACAGCCAGGGCATGTCGCCGTTCCGAGACCTCATCCTGCTCGCCCGCTACCGCAGCATCCTGAGCCGCCTCGAGCCGGTCCTCTTTCTTGGCTACACGATCAAGCCCAACATCTTTGGATCGCTCGCGGCGCATTCGCTCGGCATCCCGGTGATCAACAACATATCCGGCTTGGGCACCGCATTCATCACCGAGGGATTGCTGACCCGAATCGCGACGGGGCTCTACAGGATAGCCTTGCGCCGCTCCGATACGGTCTTCTTCCAGAACAGCGAGGACCGGCAGCTCTTCCTCGACAGGAAGATCGTGCGCCCGGAGCAGACGAAGCTGCTGCCGGGATCGGGGATCGACCTTCAGCGCTTCCACCCGGCGAAAAGTGCGGAGAGCGAACAACCCACTTTTCTGTTGGTCGGCCGACTGCTGTGGGACAAGGGCGTGCGCGAGTTTGTCGAAGCGGCAAGGCTCGTGCGGGCGCGGCGGCCCGGCGCCCGATTCCAGCTGCTTGGCTTCCTTGACGTGCCGAACCGCACCGCCGTCAGCCGCAGCGAGGTCGATGGCTGGATTGGCGAGGGACTGATCGAATATCTCGGGGCTCGGGACGACGTCGGGCCCTTCATCGCCGCCGCCGATTGCATCGTCCTTCCGTCGTATCGCGAAGGACTCCCACGCGCCCTGCTCGAAGGCGCGGCGATGGGAAAGCCGCTGATCGCGAGCGACGTCGCGGGCTGCCGCGACGTCGTCGAGGATGGCCGGAACGGATATCTCTGCGCGGTTCGCGATCCGGCATCACTCGCCGAAGCGATGATGCGCATGGCCGATCTGCCGCATCATCGCCGCGTTGAGATGGGTGCTCTCGGGCGCAAGACGGTCGAACAGCGTTTCGATCAGCAGATCGTGATCGAACATTATGTCGCAGCGATCGAGGCCGCTCTCGGCTGAGCGCGCAAGCGTCAGTCCGCCGAGAGATGCCTCGCCTTATCGGCACGATCCTGGTCGCGTATGCGGACCCACGGCCTGGTCTCGGCCATCATCGCACAGCAGATGGCGAACACCGCGCTGATTGCCGCGGTGCGGAGAGGATAGTCGACGACGCTGTGCGCCAGTATGGCGGCCGACGCGATCGTCGCGGCACGCGCGAAATGATCCTCTTCCTCCGAGCGCCATACCGCCACCACGCGCCACGCCCACCAGATCAGGAAGAGACCGATCAGCAGCAGGCCCGGGACGCCGGTCTCCAACGCGAGTTCCAGATAATCGCTGTGCGTGTGATTGACGTAGGTCGTGGTGAGCGTGCTCGGCTCTTCGTACATCGGATAGATGGTCTTGAAGCTGCCGATGCCGGATCCAAGCGGGAAGAAATCGCGCGCTGCCTCGATCGTGTTCGAAAAGGATGTGTAGCGCGACACCGGTGAGATCCGCGCGTCGGCGGCGGTCAGATTGTTTCCGAGAGGTCCGCTGAACACGAGCAGCAGGCCGCCAGCGGCCACGGCGATAATCGGAATGATCGACCAGATTGGGAGCCTCCGCTTGAGCGAGAGCACCATCAGCCCGCTGGCGGCAATTACCGGCACCGACAAGCCAAGCGCCGCGAGCGATCCGTTGATCGCGACGCCCACGACGACGAGCACGCCCGCCCCGGCGAGGATGACCATCAAGGCCGAGGCCTGGCGGCTCGCACGGCGGCTCTTTCCCCGTGCGACGACATAAAGCGCCGCGAGGAAGGGGATCGTCACCACCAGCAGAGTTCCGAAATGATTGGCGTTCGAGAAGAAGCCGGTCGCCACGCCGTAATTCGTGATTTCGTAGAGGTAGGCGGTATCGCTTCCCGCGCGTTGCAGGGCGCCCATGGCGGTCCCGGCGGCGACGACGCCCAACAGCGTCCATGCGATCCATGCGGGGCGAAAGGCGCCCAGCCTGACCGTCGCGAGAAGCACCGCGAGCGCCGGCAGCAGCCAGAGCGCCGACGCGACCGTGAGATAAGGCGTGGTCGAGATGGGGAGCCACGGCAAGCCCATTCCGAGCGCCTGGTACCCCGAGATGATTTCCCCGCGCCCCGGAAAATTCGTCCAGACCGACGGCGGGAGGGGGATGATCTGAAGCACGATCAGCACCAGCAGCGCGACCGCAAATCCGAGCAACTGCCGGCCGGCACGCGGGAGCGGCGTTCCGCGCGCCTCGATCAGCGCCCAGGCAATGATCGGCAGCGCCAGCAGCTGCAGCAGCATGTTGGAAAAATATCCCGCGGCACTGGCCCCGCCGAAGGTGAGGCAGAGCACGAGCAGGATCGGCACCACCGCGAGGCGTAGACTTGTTATCACGACGCGCCGCCCATCTTTTGGATCTTCAAGTTGCGAATTGAAACGCTTTCGTTCTTGGGAAACTCGGTCGGCTCCCCGACAAGTTTCAGCCATTGGCCAGGACAGCCAGGCGGCACCGTGAATGCAACCGCGATATTGCGGCCCGCGAAAGTAATCTTCGAGAGCGGAAGTTGGAGCGGCGTGGTCTTGCCGTCGACGCACTGTACACGCCAGATCAGGCGGTGGGCCGGACCTTTCAGGTCGCCTTCGGCGCGGAACGAGAAGCGGTAGCGGCCGGGCGGAAGAGCAAGAAGCTGAGTCGCGAGCTCGGCGTCGGCGCGGCCATAATATTCGACCTCGAGCGCCTTGGATTTGTCCGTCTCGGCAACGCCTGCGTTCCCCGAGCTTAGGCTCCAATTGAACGGCGGCAGCCCCTGATGGCCTTCAAAATCGCCGTCATAGATCAGATTGCCATTGGCCTCGGCGGCTCCCCCGCCAAAATAAGACCAAAGCCGCCGCGCGCGAGCGACATCGCCCCTGTTCACCAGCGAGATCATCAATCCCTGCCGCCAATCGCCGACCTCGCCCGATACCGTGCGCAAATTGCCGGCAAGCTCCAGAACGATGTCCGGATTGTCGCCCTTGGTCGCGAGGTGATTCAGCACCAGTTCGAGCATGCGGGGATCGCTCTGGAGCATCTTGCGCAACGTCGGTCGGGTCTTCGGTTCCTGTGCCATGCGCGCGAGCTCAGGGACGAAGACGTTCTCAACGTCCGGCATCAAGCGGCTCAGAATCGTCATTTCCGCGATCGCTTGCTTCACGTCACCGCCACGCAGCGAGAGCTCGAGCATGAAAAGGCGTCCGACGCGGGATCGCACATTTCTCTTTAGCGCGTGCGACAGAAACAGATGGGCGCCCTGCTGATCCCGCCGAAGCAGCCGGTCGATCCCGGCGAGCAGGAACGGCTCTTCCATCAACGGCGCGCGCAGCAGCGCCTCCCGCGACACTCTTTTCACGACCGGTCGGATCTTGCCCATCCGCCTGCGCATCTCGAGATTGACGAGGCCGGCGGTGACGCGCGGGTCTTCCGGAGCAATGAATGCCGCGGCCCGCGGCCGGCTCAGCCCGATTTCGTTGACGATGGCCGTCCTGATGATCAGCCACGCAAAGAACAGCGACGCCAGGAGCGCTACCGTCAGTGAGCGCCACCTTTGCTTGACCGGACCAAGATCGAGCCCCCTGCCCCGGCGGCGCCCCCGCCTATGCTTCATTGTTTGTGATCAACCGGATCTCGCGTTCACGATTTTCGATCTCGTTCTCGCCGCCATAACGGTAAGGCTCATAATCATAGCCATATTCGGCAGCGCGCGAACGATATTTGGTGAGCACGACACCGAGGATGTGGCTTCCGGACGCCTGAAGCCGCCCGACCGCATCGGCCGCCGCCCTGGTACGGGTCTTGCCGCTTTCGACGACCATCAGGGCGCCGCGGCAGACCGCGCCGAGCAGCGGCGCATCGGCCAGCCCAAGCACCGGCGGCCCATCGACGATCACCATGTCGTACTCGCTCGCGGCCTCGGCCAGAAGCGCTTTCAGCCGGGGCGAAGCCAGCAGCTCGGCGGGGTTCGGCGGGAGCGGCCCGCACGGCACGAGCCATAAATTGTCATGATAGGTCTTGAGCGCATGGCCGCTGATCGGCTCCTGATTGGTCAGCAGCTTCGACAGTCCGATCGTCGGCTCGGTTCCTGTCACGAACGCCGGCTTGCGCAGATCGGCGTCGATCAGCAGCACTCGGTAGCCGAGGCTCGCGAAGTTCTGCGACAACGCCAGCGTGGTGCTCGATTTACCCTCGGCCGGCCGCGTGCTCGTGACCAGCATCGTCTTGGGCGCCCCGGTGTCGGTCGAGAATTGGAGCGACGTCCGCAACGAGAAATAGGCTTCGGAAATAGGCGACGCCTGGTCCTTAAGCTCCTCGGAGAGCGATTCGTCCCCCTGCTTGCGGGGGATCGTCCCGAGCGGCGTCAGGCGCAGCTTGTCGCGAACATCGTCGGGAGTCTTGATCACATCGTTGACGAACTCGATGCCGAGCGCTCCGCCGACGCCCCCGATCAGTC